>NZ_DBMDDV010000015.1:0-65635 GCF_057431175.1 Gemmiger sp.
GTGGAACCCTGCCGCCCTATGACATCGGCAAGGGCGAAACCGCCAAACCCGAAGCACCTGCGCCGGGAAATGCAGAACCTGTGCAGCCTGCCGAACAGACCGAAACCCAGCAGCCAGCCGAGCCGGACAACACCCAGCCCGACACGCAAGAGTAAAGAGTAGGTGTGAACTATGGATCAGAATTTTTCCCTGATGGCGCAGTCCCGCGCTAACTATTACACGGCCGGCAGCCCGGTCCAGTTTGTGCGTGTTGAGCTGCTGAAAGGCGACGTGACCGGTGAGGTCGCCGTCTGCCTGACCTTTAAAAATGTCGGCACCGAGCCGCTGACCGGCTTGGTCGTCCACTTCAAATGTAAGGATGCCGCCGGTCAGGTCCTGTGCGAGGATGACTTCTACTATGAGCAGCTCAACGCCCAGCCCGGTGCTGTGTTCGGCAGTGACGATGCCGTCTATGTCAGCGACACGCCGGTCTCCAGTGTCGAAGTCGAGCAGGATCGCGCATTCCTGAATGGCCGCGGCGTTGACCTGCGCAACTACAAGCGCGTGCGCCTGAATATGCCCCGTGTGCTGCCTGGCTCCATTTCCCGCACTTTGCAGCAGCGCACCGGCAATGTGCAGCTGACCTGCGTGCCCCAGGATACCGAGTACGGCTGGTTCTGCGCCTGCGGCGCGTTCCACCCCAACGAGGAAAACACCACCGTCTGCTCCGAGTGCGGCGGTGACCGCGCAGCCATCAAGGCCACGCTGACCGGCATTTTGGAGGAAGCCCGCCAGGCTGCCGAGCGCCAGCAGCAGGAAGTCAACGCCGTTGCAAACAGCGTTGCGCCTGCCCCGGCCCCTCAGCCACAGGCACAGCCTGCCCCTGCCGCTACTGACCCCCGCGCTATGGCCAACGCCGTGCAGGCCGCTATCACGGGCCAGCAAGATATCCCGCCGCAGAGTGCCTACGAGCCGGAACAGGCTACCGCCGCCTTTGAGCCGCAGAGCAACGGTTATGCGGATGATGAGGACGAGGAAGCCGAGCGCGTCCGCCGTTACGCCCCCAAGGGCCGTCTGTTCGACGACGAGGATGACGAGGACGACGGCACCCAGATGTACGACACCGACGATCTGGACGACGACGATTACGATGATCGCAAGAAGTCCAAGAAGCGAGGCCGTTACGCCGATGACGACGAGTCCAGCGAAGATGACGTCATGGCCGAGCGTATCATCCGCCTGGCCCCGCCCATCACGGCCATCGCCTGCGCACTGATTGTTGCGGTATCCTTGGTCTATCATTTCATTTTGGCATAAAAAATTGCCGTGGCATTCCGCTTTTGGAATGCCACGGCTTTTTATTTTTCTGCCGTCAAACGCTCGAACGTCTTAATGATTTCCGGATCATTCAGCTTAATGACCTTGCCGGAAAGGTAGTGCAGTGTATTTTCCTCGGGGATGCGGCCAAACGTCAGCCGCTGGGCACACAACGCCTGGGTCTTTAGCCCACTGCGCTCGTTCATCTTGCGGTTGCCGTACTTGATATCGCCCAGTACTGGGTGGCCCAGGTAAGCCAGGTGGGCGCGTATCTGGTGGGTACGCCCGGTAATCAGTCCGATGCGGCACAGCGCAAACGGCCCTGCCTGGCGGATGACCGTCACTTCGGTGATGATCTGCTTGTAGCCCTCGCTCTCCCGCGCATGGATGCGCACCTTGTTGTTTTTTTCGCTGTGCTGCAGCCAGGCCACAAACCGGCCCTGGGGCGGGGCCCCCACCGTAATGGTCAGGTATTCCTTCTTCATTAAGTCGTCGCGGATGATGGTGTTCAGATCGCGCAGGGCTGTGTAACTCTTGGCGGCCAGCACCAATCCTTCCGTGCCGCGGTCCAGACGGTTGCACAGTGCCGGGGCAAACCGTTTTTCGGCGTGGGGGTCATACTCGCCCTTGCCCTCTAAATATGCGGCAAAGGCATCCACCAGGTTGGCATCCCCGGTGCGGTCGCTGTGGCAGAGCAGGTGCGCGGGCTTGTACAGCACCGCAAAGTTGGCATCCTCGTACACAACGGTCACAGGGGGCTGTTTGCGCTGCGGCTTGGCAGTCTTGGTGGCTGGCTTGCCCACCGGGAAAAACTCGTCATTGATGTACATTTCGATCAAATCGCCGGTCTGCAGCCGGGTGTCCGGCTCGGCGCGTTTGCCGTTGACTTTGATGCGTTTATTGCGGAACGCCTTGTACATCATGCTGCGGGGCATATCTTTGGTTACGCCCTCCACAAAGCGGCTCAGGCGCACGCCGTTTTCGTTAGGGCCTGCTGTAAAACTTTTCATCGTATCCTCTTTAAAAATCATGCGTAAAACAGTTGTCTAAATGCTCTATTCAGTATATAATAAAACCAGCAAAACGTAAAGATGGGATGTGAAAAAATGGCAGAGGAAAATCTCCACGCGAACCACCGCGCCCGGATGCAGGAGCGCGTTGACCGCGACGGTCTGGACAGCCTGGCCGAGCATGAGGCGCTGGAATACCTGCTGTTTTTGTCTATCCCGCGGGCAGACACCAACGAATTGGCCCATCGGCTCATCAACCACTTTGGGGATTTCTGCAAGGTGATGGAGGCCGAACCCGACGAGCTGATGCAGGTTGAGGGGGTCGGCCCCAAGAGTGCGCGGCTGATTGCCACAGTTATGGCGTTCGGCCGGTACTACCAGCTGAAAAAGCGCAAGACCCGCCAGGCTCTTGACAAGGCCGAGGCGGCCATTGAGTACGTGAAACCCCTGTTCCGCGGCGTGCAGAATGAGCAGCTGTATTTGATTCTGCTGGACGACGCCTGCCGACCGGTGCAGGATCTGCGCATCGCCGAGGGTGTGCCCAACCGCGTGACGGTGGACACTCGGAAGCTGCTGCGCGCCGTGGCCCGCACCAACTCTACCTGCGGCATCCTGGCCCACAACCATCCCACCGGGTTGGCCATCCCCTCCGAAGCCGACCGCCTGACGACCTACCGCATTATGGAAGTCACCGGCCAGCTGGGCTTTACTATTATGGATCATATCATCATAGCAGGGGAGGACGGCTGCTCAATGCTGAACCGTGGCAGCCTGCCCGAGTACCGCCCGGGCGGCGGCATCTTGCAGGCCGCCAGCCGATGAACCTGCCCCAAACGCTCTGCCGCCAGACCGGCAGGGCGCATTTTTTCTGCTTTTTCGCACAAAATGTTCGCAAAGGACTTTACATTAAAAATTTGTCGTGCTATAATCTTTATACAACTAATCGTTGTACTCTGAAAGGAGAGACAATGGACGAAGTTTTTCACTTGAAAGCCCCATTCCAGCCCACCGGCGACCAGCCACAGGCGATAGAAGCGCTGGTACAGGGCATCAACGAAGGGGACGAAGCCCAAACGCTGCTGGGCGTCACCGGTTCCGGCAAAACATTCACGATGGCGAACATCATTGCCCGGTGCAACCGCCCTACGCTGATTCTGGAGCCGAACAAAACGCTGGCAAGCCAGATTTGTACTGAGATGCGCGGCTTTTTCCCGGAGGATGCCGTGGAGTATTTTGTCTCCTACTACGACTACTACCAGCCGGAGGCCTACATTCCCTCCACGGATACCTATATTGAAAAGGACAGCGCCATCAACGACGAGATCGACCGCCTGCGCCACTCGGCCACGGCTGCCTTGTCCGAGCGGCGCAACGTCATCATTGTGGCATCGGTGTCCTGCATCTACTCATTGGGCGACCCTATCGACTACCGCAGCATGGTCATCAGTCTGCGCCCCGGTATGCAGATGGAACGCGATGAACTGTGCAGCCGCCTGGTCAAACTGCAATATAAGCGCAACGACATGAACTTTATCCGCAACAAGTTCCGCGTGAAAGGGGACACGGTGGACATCCACCTGGCCTACAACGATGAGTACGCCATCCGGGTAGAGTTCTTTGGCGACGAGATTGACCGCATCATCGAGTTTGACCCGCTGACCGGTGAGCATAAGAATATTGTGCGCCATGTTGCGATTTTCCCGGCCAGCCACTATATTGTCGGCCCGGAAAAGATGGCGGAAGGCCTGAAAAAGATCCAGGCCGAAATGGAAGAACAGGTCAAAAAATTCACCGAGGAAGGCAAACTTCTCGAGGCACAGCGTATCCAGCAGCGCACGAACTACGATATGGAAATGCTGCAGGAAGTCGGCATGTGCAAGGGTATTGAAAACTACTCTGCCGTGCTGTCCGGCCGTGCGCCGGGGTCTACCCCCACAACGCTGCTGGACTACTTCCCGGACGATTTCCTCTTGATGGTGGACGAGAGCCACGTCATGCTGCCCCAGGTGCGCGGTATGTTTGGCGGCGATTACAGCCGTAAGAAAACGCTGGTGGAATACGGTTTCCGCCTGCCGTCGGCCTTCGACAACCGTCCACTGAAATTTGAGGAATTTGAGTCGAAAATCCATCAAAAAATCTTTGTCTCAGCCACCCCCGGCGAGTATGAGCGCCAGCATTCCAGCCGTGTGGCAGAGCAAGTCATCCGCCCCACCGGCCTGCTGGACCCGCTTATCATGGTGCGCCCAGTCGAAGGGCAGATTGAAGACCTGCTGGGCGAGATACGCACCCGCATTGACCGCGGTGAGCGTGCCCTTGTCACAACGCTTACCGTCAAGATGGCCGAGGATTTGACCGACTACCTGGAAGAACACGGCGTCAAGACGAAATATATGCACCATGAGGTCGATACGTTTGAGCGCATGGAGATCATCAAAGATCTGCGCGTTGGGGCTATCGACGTCATTGTCGGCATCAACCTTTTGCGCGAGGGTTTGGACCTGCCCGAGGTATCGCTGATTGCGATATTAGACGCCGACAAGGAAGGCTTCCTGCGCAGCGAGACGAGCCTAATCCAAACCATCGGCCGCGCAGCTCGCAACGCCAATGGCGTGGTGCTGATGTACGCCGACGAAGTCACGCCCAGCATGGAGCGGGCCATCATGGAGACCGAGCGCCGCCGCGCAATTCAGGATGCCTACAACAAAGAGCACGGCATCACGCCAAAGACCATCGTCAAGGCCATCGGCGACGGGCTGGAAATCAGCATGAGCGAGGAAAACAAGCGGATGCGTCAGCACCGCATGAGCCGCGTGGAGCGTCAGCAGACCATTGAGCGCCTGACCAAGGAAATGAAAGAGGCTGCACGCTTGCTGCAATTTGAGCTGGCCGCCCAGCTGCGCGACGAAATACAGCGCCTGGAACGTGGAGAGGACCCCACCGCCGCCGACACCAGCGAGCGCAAGGCCGCCGCCAAAACACGCAAAGGCAGGAGGAAATATAAAAATTGAGTACCACACCCGAAAAAACGCCTGCAAAGCGCAATTCTAAAATCAAAATCGACCCGAACAACCGCATTGTCATCAAGGGCGCACGGGAGCATAACCTGAAAAACGTCAGCCTGGAACTGCCCCGAGACAAGCTCATTGTCATGACCGGTCTGTCCGGATCCGGCAAGTCGAGCCTTGCCTTTGACACGATCTTTGCGGATGGTCAGCGCCGCTATATGGAAAGCCTTTCCAGCTACGCCCGCCAGTTCTTAGGGCAGATGGAAAAGCCCGATGTGGATGAAATCACCGGCCTGTCCCCGGCAATCTCCATCGACCAGAAAACCACCAGCCACAACCCGCGTTCCACCGTGGGCACGGTCACCGAGATTTACGACTACCTGCGCCTGATGTACGCTCGTATCGGCGTGCCGCACTGCCCGATCTGCGGCCGGGAAATCACCCAGCAGACCGTGGATGAGATGGTGGACGAGGTGCTTAAGCTGCCCGAGCGCACCCGCTTCCAGGTATTGGCCCCGGTCGTCCGTGCCCGCAAGGGCACCCAGGCCAAGGAACTGGACGCCGCCCGCCGCGCCGGTTTTGCCCGCGTGCGTATCGATGGCAATATGTATGACCTGAGCGAGGAAATCGGCCTCGAAAAGAACATCAAGCACACGGTGGAGATTGTTGTTGATCGTCTGGTCATCAACGATACCGTGCGCGGCCGCCTGGCGGATTCCATCGAGACTGCGCTGGCTCAGGCCAACGGCTTGGTGGTCATTGACGTTATCGGCGGCGAACCGATGATGTTCAGTCAGAGCTACGCCTGCCCCGAGCACGGCGTCTCGGTCGAGGAACTGACCCCTCGGATGTTCAGCTTCAACAACCCATTCGGTGCCTGCGAGAAATGCACTGGCCTGGGCACCTTTATGAAAGTAGACCCGGCCCGCGTCATCCCCGACAAGCGCAAGTCCATCCGTGAGAGTGCCATCAAGGCCAGCGGCTGGTACTATGCCGAGGGTTCAATCTCGGAAATGACCTACAAGGCCCTGGGCAAGCACTACGGCTTCACGCTGGACACACCCATCAAGGAGTTCAGCAAGGAGGCCCTGCACGCCCTGCTGTATGGTACCGGAGATGAACGTATTGAGATGCAGCGCGAGAGTATGTTCGGCTCGGGCACCTACTACAACCAGTTTGAGGGCATCATTCCGAACCTGGAACGCCGCTTCCGCGAGACGAGCAGCGAGTGGGTCAAGGAGGAAATCGCCCTTGTCATGTCCAGCGAGGAGTGTCCCGCCTGCCATGGCCGCCGCTTAAAGCCCACCAGCCTGGCCGTGACCGTGGGCGGCATCAACATTTCCGACTTCTGCGACAAGAGCGTCAATGAAGAACTGGATTTCATTAACACCGCCAAGGTCAGCGCCCGGGACGAAATGATCGGTGCGCCGATTTTTAAAGAGGTCAAAGAGCGCCTGGGCTTCTTGAAGAGTGTGGGCCTGGGTTACTTGACCCTGTCCCGCGGCGCGTCGTCGCTGTCCGGCGGCGAGAGCCAGCGCATCCGCCTGGCGACCCAGATTGGCAGTGCGCTGACTGGTGTGCTCTATGTGCTGGATGAGCCGAGTATCGGCCTGCACCAGCGTGACAACGACAAGCTGATTGCCACGATGAAGCGCCTGCGCGACTTGGGCAACACCCTGATTGTCGTGGAGCACGACGAGGACACGATGCGTCAGGCAGACTATATCGTCGATGTTGGCCCCGGTGCGGGCGTCCACGGCGGTGAGATCGTCGCGGCTGGCAGTGTAGCGGATATCTGCAAGGCAAAGCGCAGCATCACCGGCGCGTACTTGTCGGGCCGCAAATTTGTTGAGGTTCCCGCCACCCGGCGCGAGGGAAACGGAAAGTTCCTGCGCGTCGTCAAGGCACGCGAGAACAACCTGCAGGATATCACAGTAGATTTTCCGCTGGGCAAGATGATCTGCGTCACCGGCGTGTCCGGCTCCGGAAAATCGACGCTGGTCAATGAAATTTTGTACAAGACGCTGGCGGCAGCCCTGAACGGTGCCCGCAGCCGTCCCGGCCAGTGCGAGGAAGTTGAGGGCATGGAGTGGGTCGATAAGGTCATTGGCATTGACCAGTCGCCCATTGGCCGCACGCCGCGCTCCAACCCGGCCACCTACACCGGCGTGTTCGGGGATATCCGCAGCCTGTTCGCCAACACCCAGGACGCCAAAATGCGCGGCTACGGACCCGGGCGTTTCAGCTTTAATGTTAAGGGCGGCCGCTGTGAAGCCTGCGAGGGCGGCGGCATCCTGACCATTGAAATGCACTTCCTGCCCGATATCTACGTGCCATGCGATGTCTGCAAGGGCAAGCGCTACAATCGCGAGACGCTGGAAGTCAAGTACAAGGACAAGAATATTTCCGATGTGTTGGATATGACGGTGGAGGAAGCTTGCGCTTTCTTCGCCAACATCCCGAAAATTGCCCGCAAATTGCAGACTTTGCAGGAAGTCGGCCTCGGTTATATCCAGCTGGGCCAGGCCGCCACGACGCTGTCCGGCGGCGAAGCGCAGCGCGTCAAGCTGGCCAATGAACTGGCCCGCCGCGACACCGGGCAGACTGTCTATATCCTCGATGAGCCGACCACCGGCCTGCACGTCGCGGATGTCCACCGCCTGGTCAAGGTCCTGGACAAGCTTGTCGATGCGGGTAACACGGTCATCGTCATCGAACACAATCTCGACGTCATTAAGCGTGCTGACTATATCATCGACCTTGGCCCCGAGGGCGGCAGCGGCGGCGGTACCATCGTCGCGACCGGCACGCCTGAGGAAGTCGCGCAAAATCCCAACTCCTTCACCGGGCAATACCTGAAACCTGTGCTGGAACGCGCGGCAGAATTGCAGCAATCACAAAAATAACACAGACGGCTTTCCTGCGGGAAAGTCGTTTTCTTTGTTGTGCCGCTGTTTTTTTGCCTGCGCATTGCCAGACATTGGGGTTTGCATCACAGCGCGTTTTGTGGTATAATAATCACATGTAGGCTTTGAGGAGGGCGGCGCTGTGACAGTTTTGCGATATACTGTGCCGCCGGAGAACGAGGGCTGCAAGCTGGGGCTGTTCCTGCGAATGCAGGGCGTCACGGCAGGGCTGATCAAGTCCGTCAAGCACGACGGCAGCGGCTTTTTTGCCGATGATGCCCCCCTGCACACCAACCAGCCGGTGCACGCCGGGCAGTGTATTTCCTTTGCGCTGCCACCGGAACATGACACATCGGTGACGCCGCAGCCGGTACCGTTTTCCATCGCCTATGAAGATGAATTTGCCGCAGTGCTCAACAAGCCTGCGGGCATCGCCGTACACCCCACGCTGAACTACCCGGATGGCACGCTGGCCAACGGCTGGCTGTACCATCTGCAGCAGCAGGGGCGCACCGGCATTTTCCGCCCTGTCAACCGCATTGACAAAAACACCAGCGGTCTTGTGCTCTGCGCCCAGAACGCCTTTGCCGCACCGTTGCTGGCTGCCTCGGCCCACAAGTGCTACCTTGCCATTGTGCAGGGGGCAATGCCATTGGGCCGCGGCAGGGTAGAGGCCCCCATTGCGCGGCGGGGTGATTCCATCATTGGCCGCTGCGTGCGGGAAGATGGCAAGTACAGCCTGACGGAATATCAGGTGCTGGCCGTGGGCCGCAGCCACAGTTTGGTGGCCTGCTGGCTCTGCACCGGGCGCACTCATCAAATCCGCGTCCATATGGCGTATATCGGCCGCCCTCTGGCGGGGGACACCCTCTACGGCGGCTCGGATACAGTCATTGCCCGCCACGCACTGCATTGCGCCATCCTGCATTTTGCCCACCCGCTGACAGGCAAGCCTATCCGGGTCGAGTGCCCGCTGCCCGCCGACATGGCCGCCCTGGCCGAGACTGAAAACCTGCTGGACGGCTGGCAGCTGAGCAGTCTGCCCTGCGGCGAAGATGCACTTACTTAAACTTTGTTACACACGGAAAGGAGCTTCCGTATTTTGAATCCCATCCAAACCGATGCGACGCCGAAGAGTGAAAACCTCGCCGGTCAGTCGGAAAGCGCGGAGAATGCGCGCTTTGCTCATTCCGCCCAGGAGAAAAAACGCAACGAGAACCGCCGCAAGGCATCCCGCTACATGAAAGATTTGCAGCGCCGCAGTGTTGTCGGCGATATGCTGTACATGGTCGGTTTCTGGGTCGAGTATGTCTTTGTCTGCGTCGGCCGCAGGCTGGGCGCTGTACTGCACGGTGTCGCCGATACCGCGCTGAACCTGCTGCTTATTGTGCTGCGCCCGATTTTGATTGGGCTAATCACGCTGGTGGAGGACCTGACCGGTCCCTTCGTGCGCATGGCGTCGGGCATCCGCCACATCCAAGCCCTGCCGGACACGATGGAGGAGAGCGAGGCCGGCACTGTCCGTGCCGCCAAGGCCAAGTATCTTGCCAGCGGCATCCGCAAATATGCCATCGTCGTATGGAACGCGATTACATACATCCTGCCCGCCGTGGCAGCTGCGGGCCTGGTGGTCATTGTGCGCGGCGGCCTGGGCCTGAAGTTCGTGCTGAACGTGCAGGTGAACGGCGAAAACGTCGGCTATGTGGAGAGCGAGCAGGTGTTTGAGAGCGCCCGCGAGGATGTGCAGTCGCGTATCAACACCGCCAAGCGTATGCTGCAAAATTCCGGCTCGGACATCACCGACACAAACTGGGACGTCTACCCGACCTATTCGCTGTCCATCGGCAACCAGACAATGACCGAGAGCGAGATTGCCAACGCCATTCTGCGTACCGCCAGTGACGAGATCATCAACGGCACGGCTGTTTATGTGGACGACCAGCTGCTCTATGTCACCACTGAGGGCGACCACCTGCGCACCTATCTGGAAAACATCAAGGCCCCCTTTGAGGATGCCATGGACAGCAGCATCTACACGGCGTTTGCCCACAGTATCCGCTTGGTGGACGGCGTTTACCTGCAGGAATCCGTCAGCTCCTACGCCGATGTGATCAGCGCGCTGAGCGAGGGCGGCGGTATCCACACCTACACTGCTGTCGAGGGTGACACCGTACAGAGCGTTATCGACACCACCGGTGTCAACTTTGACTCGCTGGCACAGATGAACCCCGACCTGCTCTCCCTTGACCAGGAAATTCCCGAGGGCACCGTCATTACGACCGGCGCATCCTCGGCAGAGCTTATCAAGGTCAAGGTCGTCCGCCGCGACACCGAGACCGTGGCAATTCCCTTTGACACCCAGAACTCCGAGTCCGACCAGTACGATTTCGGCAAGGTCGTGACCGTGCAGGAGGGCGTGGACGGCTCGGAAGAAATCACCTACGAAACCACGATGATCGACGGTGCGGTCACTGACCGCCAGGCTGTGGCCTATAATGTGCTGCAGGCCCCCACGCCGGAAATCACCGTCACCGGTACCAAGCTTAAAAACGGCATGGTCGCCAAGGTCGGCTCTGGTTCCTTCATCTGGCCTGTACCGGGCTACAAGTATGTCAGCCGCTGGATGGGCAACGGCCACCGAGGCGCAGATATCTGCGCGGCC
Source organism: Gemmiger sp. (assembly GCF_057431175.1). Lineage (NCBI taxonomy): Bacteria > Bacillati > Bacillota > Clostridia > Eubacteriales > Oscillospiraceae > Gemmiger > Gemmiger sp. The sequence continues at coordinate 10,880 of NZ_DBMDDV010000015.1, forward strand.
TACCACACGACCATTATTGCGTCCGACTCCGGCACGGTCGTTGCTGCCGGCTGGCATTACTCCTACGGCAACTATGTCGAAATCGACCATGGCAACGGCTACCGTACCCTGTACGGCCATATGTCCGAAATTGCCGTTACCCAGGGCCAGGCCGTCAGCCAGGGCCAGACCATCGGCTATGTCGGTTCCACCGGCAACTCCACCGGCAACCACTGCCACTTTGAGATGTCGTATAACGGCGCACTGTTCAGCGCCTATACGCTGTTTCCCGGTATGTAATTTGGCTTGAAAGTGCTGTCGAAAACAAGCACATCTTGTACTGTTTCACAAAAATTTTGCAAATAGGTAGAACAGGACTTTTCAATCACCGCAAAATGTTGTATAATCATGTAAAGTGTGTACTATTGGAACGCTGTCTGACAGAGGGTTGACGGCGAACCGCTGCACAAAGGAGAGCTACACTTGGAAAAATACGTTATTCGCGGGGGCAAGCCGCTGGTCGGCGATGTCAACATTGGCGGTGCCAAAAACGCCGCAGTTGCCATACTGCCTGCCACGATTTTAGCGGGCGGAAAATGCCTGATTGAAAATCTTCCCTGCATCAGCGACGTTATGGCGTCGCTGCAGATATTGAGCGAGCTAGGTGCCAGCATCCGCATGGTCAGCCGCAGCACCTATGAGATCGATACGACGCATATTGACAGCACCGAAGTCTCCAATGAGCTGTCTCGCCAGATGCGTGCCAGCTACTACTTCCTTGGCGCACTGCTGGGCCGCTTTGGGGCAGGGCAGGTCGCCATGCCGGGCGGATGTAACCTGGGTCCGCGCCCCATCGACCAACACTTGAAGGCATTCAACGCCTTCGGGGCCGAGGATTCGGTGGAGTACGGTCAAATCCATGTCAAGTCGAATCACCTTGTCGGCGGCCATGTGTTTTTTGACACAGTCTCCGTCGGCGCGACGATGAACGCTATGTTGGCGGCCGTTCTGGCTGAAGGCACTACGATCCTTGAAAACGTCGCACGTGAGCCGCACATCGTTGACCTTGCCAACTTCCTGAACATGATGGGCGCAGATGTACATGGCGCCGGTACGGATGTTATCAAAATCCACGGCGTCAAGCAGCTGCACGGCTGTAACTACTCTATCATCCCGGATCAGATCGAGGCCGGCAGCTACATGGTAGCCGCCGCCATCACCAAGGGCAATATCACGCTGCACAACGTCATCCCCAAGCATATGGAGCCTATCACAGCCAAGCTTCGTGCCGCAGGCTGCGAGGTGGAGGAATTTGACGATGCCCTGCGCATCACCCGCACAGGTGAGCTACGTCCACTGAAACTCAAGACAATGCCGCACCCCGGCTTTCCGACGGATATGCAGCCGCTGATGACGGCGCTGCTGACCCTTGCCAAAGGTACTTCCATCGTGACCGAGGGCATCTGGGAAAACCGTTTCCGCTATGTGGATGAGTTGATCCACATGGGTGCAAACATCCAGGTGGATGGTCAGGTCGCCGTCATTGAGGGCGTCAAGGAACTGCACCCCGCGCCGCTGCGGGCTACTGACCTGCGTGCCGGTGCCGCCATGGTCATGGCTGCGCTGGCAGCCGACGGCGCAAGCGAAGTGGATGAGACCATCCACATTGAGCGCGGCTATGAAAACATTGTGGAGAAACTGCAGGCCCTGGGCGCAGATATCCGTCGTGTGGAAATTCCGGCCAATGCCGTGAGCCGGGCAATGTAAAAAACTCCTGGGCCGCTTAGGCGGCCCAATTTTTATGGAAAGCGTTAGGACAGACAAATGGCATATTTTACCACCTTGTATTCTGGCTCCTCCGGCAACTGTGGGCTGGTGCGCTGCGGCGACCAATATCTGCTCATCGATATGGGCAAAAGCTGCCGCACAACTCTGACTGCGCTGAAATCCCTAGGACTGGCCGTCAGCGACTGTGCTGGCATCCTCATCACGCACGAGCACTCCGACCACGTCGCCGGGCTGGACACCTTCCTGAAAAAATATCCCACCCCGCTGTACGGCTGCGCGGATACGCTGGATACCCTGCAATCCAGGGGAACCATCCCGCCTACGGTGGATGCAATTCCGGTGGACGGCCAGACGCTTGAAATTGGTGAGTTTACCGTGACATCTTTTCCCACCAGCCATGACGTGCCCTGCTGCGGTTACCGCGTCCGCGCAACGGACGGCCATGTGATGGCCCTTGCCACTGACCTTGGCTATCTGACGCCGGTCGTACAGGATAACCTGATCGGGTGTGACCTGGTAGCGCTGGAGGCCAACTACGACGCTTTCAGCCTGCACGGCGGGCCGTATCCCTACTATTTGAAAGTCCGCATTGCCAGCGACCGGGGCCACTTGGACAACAAGGCCTGCGCGGCGGAAATTCTTGACCTGATCCAGGACGGCTGCAAAAAGTTTGCCCTCTGCCATTTGAGCCAGACGAACAACTCGCCGGAGCTGGCGCTGACTACGGTCTATAACGTGCTGCTGGCAGCGGGCATCCAGCCCGGGCGGGATGTGCTGATTCAGGCGCAGCACCGCAGCGAAGTCAGCCCCTACATTGAATTTTAAGCGGGGAGAGACCATGCAGAATATTGATTTGATTGCCATTGGCAAGATGAACGCCGCCTACTTCGCGCAGGGTGTAGCCGAATATCAGAAACGGCTGGGTGGTTTCTGCAATTTCCGCATTATCGAGCTGCCGGAGGTGCAGATTGCCGACAAAAACGCCAGCGATAAGCAGATTGCCAAAGCCCTGCAAAAGGAGGGAGAGGCGATTTTAGCCAGCGTGCGCAAGGGGGCGTATCTTGTTGCCCTCTGTGTCGAGGGCAGGCAGATGTCCAGCGAGGACCTGGCTGCCATGATTGCTGAGCGTGCCATGAGCGGCGCAGGGGATATGGCGTTTGTCATCGGCTCCTCCCATGGGTTGGACGACAGCGTCAAGCGTGCCGCGCAGGCCCGCATCAGTCTGGGGCGTATCACATTGCCCCACCAACTGGCTCGCCTGGTCCTGACAGAGCAGCTCTATCGCGCCTGCACCATCAATGCAGGGATGAAATACCATAAGTAGGGGCGTCCTCGACGTCCCGGGCGGATGACAAGCATCGGCCCGCAAACCAACCGCCACCCCAAAACAAAAACTGCCCTGTGGAGTCATTCGCTCCACAGGGCAGTTTCTATTTACAAATTAGTAGTGCAGCAGGTCGAGAGAATCCTGATACGGGGTCTCGGTGGCGACCTTCATGGTGGCTTCGCTCTTGTACTTGTTCAGCATAGCCACGCTCTTGGCGGGGTCAGCCAGCGTACCGGCACCGGCAATGCAGCCGCCCGGACAGGCCATGCCTTCCAGCAGGTAGCCATTGTACTTGCCGGCCTTGGCCATCATCATCATCTTCTTGCAGTCGGCCAGACCCTGGGCGCTCATGACCTTGACCTCGCGGTCGGGGTCCATCTTCTTGATGGCGTTGACAACAGCCTGGGCAACACCGCCGGAAGCAGCAAAGCCGCGGGCATCAGCACTGGCGCTGTTGAAGGCATCCTCCGGGTTGTCGGACAGGTCCGCAAAGTTGACAGCCTTCGCCTCGAACAGGCCCATCAGTTCCTCAAAGGTCAGCACAAAGTCGACCTCACTGCGGACGGAGCGACGGCTGGCTTCCAGCTTCTTGGCGGCGCAGGGGCCGACGAAGCAGATGCGGGCGTTGGGCTTTTCCTTCTTGATGAGGCGGGCGGTCAGGACCATCGGGGTCATGGCCATGCTGATGCACTCGGCCTGCTGGGGGAACAGCTTCTTCGCCATAACACTCCATGCCGGGCAGCAGGAAGTGCCCATGAACGGAATCTTGGCGGGGACTTCCTCCATGAAGTCCTTTGCCTCGTCGATGGTGCACAGGTCAGCACCGATAGCGACCTCGGCCACATCGGCGAAGCCCAGCTGACGCATGGCCTCCTTCAGCTTGGCGGGGGTCATACCAGGGAACTGGTTGATGAAGGCAGGGGCGACGATGGCAACGACCTTGTCACCGCGCTTGATGGACTGGATCAGCTGGAAGATCTGACCCTTGTCGACGATGGCACCGAACGGGCAGTTGACAAGGCACATACCGCAGGAAACGCACTTATCGTAATCGATCTCGGCACGGCCGTGCTCGTCAGAGTGGATCGCGCCCATGCCGCAGGCGGCGGCGCAGGGACGCTCGGTCTTGACGATGGCGCTGTAGGGGCAGCTGTTGACGCAGCGGCCGCACTTGACGCACAGGCTCTGGTCAATGTGGCTCTTGCCGTTGCGGAAGCTGATGGCGTGCTTGGGGCAGACCTCCTGGCAGGGATGCGCCAGACAGCCCTGGCACATGGCCGTGACCTTGATGACCTTCTCCGGGCAGGCGTTGCAGGCAAACTTGATGACGTTGATCAGCGGCGGCTCGTAGTACTTGTCTGCGATGACGCTGTGCTCCAGACCCTCGCTGGCAGGGACGCTCTCGTCCAGCGGGCGCAGGGACATACCCATAGCCAGGCGGACACGCTCAGAGATGATGGCTCTCTCCAGGAAGATACTGCTACGCAGGGATTTCTCCTCGCCGGGGATGATCTTGAAGGGCAGCTCACGCATCAGCTGCTCGTAATCGGAAAGCTCGTTGACCTCATAGGCCATGCGGGCAACCTCAGTGAACACCTTGCGACGGATATCCGTTACGGGGGTGTAAATGCCTCTCATTCTAATTGCTCCTTTTTTTTGCTCCGTTTGCTCTTAAATGGACTTATCGGCGGGCATACCCGCTCCTGTTAAAATTTTACCAAAAATCCATGCTTTTTGCAAGAGGACAGGCAACAAAAAACAGGAAAAATAAGCATATTTTTTGCTTCGCAGTAAATGTAGCTATCAGATACTCTCCGCCCGGCAGCGTTTGCCGTCCCACGCTCCCAGCGTCACATCCACAATATCCCCGGTTTTGTGCCCGGGGGCGTTGACCAGCACCGGCAGGTACTGCTTGGTGTAGCCGGTGAACAGCGTGTTGGACAGCGGCGTTTCCAGCAGTACACTGGCCGTGCGGCCCTGCATGGCGGTCACCTCAGCGGCGCGTACTTCCTCCACAGCGGCGGTCATACGGCGGCTGCGGGATTCCTTCTCGTGCTCTGGCACCTGGCCGGGGAAGTCATACGCGGCTGTTCCCTCACGGCGGGAGTAGGGGAACACGTGTACCTTCAAAAATTGCATCCCGGTCACGAAAGCCATGCTGGCTTCAAAGTCTTCCTCGGTCTCACCGGGAAAACCGACAATGACGTCGGTCGTAAAGCTGACCTTCTCCGCACCGAAGGCTTCCCGTAGTTTGGCGGCAATGTCGGCGTACTGGGCCGTGGTGTAGGGGCGGCGCATGGCGCGCAGCGTCTTATCGCAGCCGCTTTGCAGGCTCAAATGGAACTGCGGGCAGAGTTTTTTCACGCCCGCCATCCGGAGAATATCCTCGTCGTGCAGCATATCCGGGTCCAGGCTGCCAAGGCGGATACGCTCAATGCCAGGTACCTCGGCGGCTTTCTCAATCAGTTCCACCAGGCTTGTGCCGCTGTCGGTGCCGTAGCTGGGCAGGCTGATGGCCGTCAGCACGACCTCTTTATAGCCTGCGTCGGACAGACGGCGCAGTTCTTCCAGCACACTGGCCTCGTCGCGGCTGCGCACCGGGCCGCGGGCGCGGGGAATGACGCAGTAGGCACAGCGGCGGTTGCAACCATCCTCGACCTTGACAAAGGCGCGGGTGTGCTCGGCAAACTTATCCATGGGCAGTTCTTCAAACCGTTCTCCCTTCTCGTGGGGACGGATATCTACCACACGCTCCTCCTCGCCGTTCAGCACCTTCTGCACATCGGCCAGAATCGCGTGCCGGTTGCCGGAGCCGGTCACAACGTCAGCCTCGGCGATCTCGGCGGCCTCCTCGGGGAAAGCCTGGGGATAGCAGCCGGTCAACACCGTCACCGCGCCGGGGTTCTCGCGCTTGGCGCGGCGCAGCCACTTACGGCTTTTCTGGTCACCGAAATTCGTGACGGTGCAGCTGTTGACGATATAGACATCGGCCCCTTCCTCGTTGGAGACGACGGTGTAGCCGTTTTCCTCAAACAGCTGTGCCAGTGCGCCGGTTTCGTTCTGATTTACCTTGCAGCCCAAGGTGTAAAAAGTTACCCGCATGGTTTTGTGTCCTTTACATATAGAATAGCTTTCCTATTATAATAGAAAAACCACGAAAGTGCAATACTAATTCCAGGCGCCGCCGCATAGCTTTAGACAAAGCGATTTCCGCCGGAGGTGTGCTGCCATGAAAAAACGTGTCATAACTCTCTTGCTCTGCCTTGTATTGGCGGTGCTGTCCATCCTGCGCGGGTTTGCTGCGTCCGCTGAAGGCATCACCCCTGCCACAATCGCCGACTTTGACGTGCCCTGCGCGGCGGCTATCCTCATTGATGAGGACTCCGGCACAGTGCTGTACGAGAAAAACGCCGACGACCGCCGCCCCATTGCGTCCATCACCAAAGTTATGACGCTGCTGCTGACCTTTGAGGCACTGGAAGCGGGGAAGATACACCTGGACGATTTTGTCCCGGTCAGTGAGCATGCCTACCACATGGGCGGCAGCCAGATATGGCTGGAACCCGGCGAGCAGATGACACTTGACGATATGCTCAAGGCCATCTGTATTTCCAGCGCCAACGATGCCGCTGTGGCGGTGGCCGAGTATGTCGGCGGCAGTGAAACGGCGTTTGCCCAGCAGATGAACACCCGCGCCGCCGAGCTGGGCATGACGAGCACCCACTTTTCCAATGCCTGCGGCCTGGACGAGGAAGGCCACCTCTCGTCAGCCCGGGATGTGGCCCTCATGAGCCGCGAAATTCTCCTGCATCATGCCGAGGTGCGGAACTACTGCTCCATCTGGATGGATACTCTGCGCGGCGGCGCAACACAGTTGGTCAACACCAACAAACTGCTGAAAAGCTACTCCGGCATCACGGGGCTGAAGACCGGCACCACCAGCAAGGCGGGCGTCTGCATCTCCGCCAGTGCCGAGCGCGACGGCCTGCGGCTGATTGCCGTTGTGCTGGGGTCTGCCTCGGGCAAGGAGCGTTTCCAGGCTGCCAGCGCGCTGTTGGACTACGGCTTTGCCCACTATGAGAGCGCTGCCGCTGAGCTGCCCGCCGATGCGCCGCAGACGCTGTCCGTCACCCACGGCACTGCGGAAACCGTGACACTGACCTATACGGCCCCGAATCGCTGCCTGATGCCTAAGGGCGAGGGCACGGCGTTGGAAGCCGCTATCGACCTGCCCGAAAAGCTGGAAGCCCCGGTGACGGCAGGGCAGACTGTCGGTACTGTGACGATACGCAATAACGGCGCGGAAGTGCAGGCATACCCCATCACGGCGGCACAGGACGTTGATGCGTTAAGTTTCGGCTATTGCTTCCGCAAATTGGCACAAAGCCTGGTGACTTTGGATTGATTTTGTGCAAATTTCATGAAAAAGTCGAAAAAACACCCCGGCTTTTGCTTGACAATACCGACAGAAAACGGTATCATTGGGATATAAAAATAACAAAGGAGGAGTTAAAGATGGCTGTTAGTTTTAACGGTAAGCATCTTGCAAAATTCATCCGTCCTGAAGAATATGAGGCAATCTATCCGCAGGTCGAGTTAGCCCACAAGCAGCTGGAAACCAAGACTGGTGCCGGCAATGACTTTTTGGGTTGGCTGGACCTGCCTGTTACTTATGACAAGGAAGAATTTGCCCGCATCAAAGAAGCTGCGCAGAAGATTCGTTCCGATTCCGATGTGCTGCTGGTAGCCGGTATCGGCGGCTCCTACCTGGGTGCCCGCGCTGTGGTCGAGGCCGTCAAGGGCCTGTATCACAACGAGGTCGATGACGGCCTGAAAATCTACTTCTGCGGCAACACCATCAGCCCCACCGCGCTGAACGATATCATCAAGCTGACGAAGGGCAAGCATTTCTCCATCAACGTTATCTCCAAGTCCGGCACCACCACCGAGACGGCCCTTGCCTTCCGCGTGCTGCGCAAGCTGCTGGAAGATTCTGTCGGTGTCGAGGAAGCCAACAAGCGCATCTACGCCACCACCGACCGCGCTAAGGGCACGCTGAAACAGCTTGCCACCGAGCAGGGCTGGCCCACCTTCGTTGTTCCTGATGACGTCGGCGGCCGCTACTCTGTGCTGACTGCTGTTGGTCTGCTGCCCATCGCTTGCGCCGGCATCGACATCGACGAGCTGATGCAGGGCGCTGCCGAAGGCCGCGAGAAGTTTGGCAAGCTGAGTATGGACAACGATGCTTACCGCTATGCCATGACCCGCAACATCCTGTACCGCAAGGGCAAGAGCGTCGAGACGCTGGCCTGCTTTGAGCCTGACTTTACAATGATGAACGAGTGGTACAAGCAGCTGTTCGGCGAGAGCGAGGGCAAGGATCAGAAGGGCCTGATGCCCACTTCCTGCATCTTCTCCACTGACCTTCACTCCATGGGCCAGTTCCTGCAGGACGGCGCTCGCGTCATGTTTGAGACTTACGTCGATATCAAGAACACCCGCAACGACTTCTATATTGAAGAGCTGGAGGGCAACTTCGACGGCCTGAACTTCCTGGCAAACCAGAACATGAGCGTCGTCAACCGCAAGGCTATGGAGGGCACCATCCTCGCCCATACCGACGGCGGCGTTCCTCTGGGCCTGATTGAAGTTGACAGCCTGTCCGCTCATGATGTCGGCGAGTTGATTTATTTCTTCTGGAAAGCCTGCGCGATTTCCGGCTATCTGCTGAGCGTCAACCCGTTTGACCAGCCCGGCGTTGAGAGCTACAAGAAGAATATGTTCGCCCTTCTTGGTAAGCCCGGCTATGAGGATCGCAAGGCCGAACTGGAAGCTGCACTGAAAGATTAAAGGAACTACGCGCACCGCGCGCTGACGAATATAAGGAGGTAACCCCCTATGCTGAAACTGATTGTTGGAACCAAAGGCTCCGGTAAGACCAAGACCATGATCGATATGATCGACAAGGCCGTTAAGACCACCTCCGGCAACATTGTTGTCATTGAAAAGTGCATGAAGCTCACCACCGAGATCAACCACTCCGCCCGCCTTGTTGACGTGGACGAGTACGGCATCGTCGGCGCTGATATGCTGTATGGCTTTGTCGCCGGTATGCTGGCTGGCAACTACGACATCACCGAGCTGTTCCTGGACGGCATCCTGCGCATCACCGACCACGACATGGCCGCTGCTGCCAAGGTTCTGAACGCCATCGACAAGATCACCTCCAACATCGAGGTCGTCGTCACCGTTTCTGCTGACGCCGCCAATCTGCCGGAGGATCTGAAGAAGTTCGTCATCTGAACCTTTTAGGATCACAGAAATTGAGATTTCGGGGCGGGGAAGTGCTTCCCGCCCCGATTTTATGCGAAAAATCCAAAAAAATCTCAACTTTTTGTGTTTTACGTGTTGACAAGACCCTTCCGCTTGTGTATACTATTTAAGCAACCTTTTGAGGTGTACTATGCAATTTAATCTTCGCACTTTTCTGGAAAGCGGCCGCAAGCCCTACATGGCACATTTTGAGGCTAACTTTTCCCAGGCGGACTTTGGGGGATACAGCGTAAACGCCCCGGCAGTATGTGACTTTACGGCGACGCTCACCGAGGATGGCGCAGCGTTGCTGTTGTGTGTAAAGGCCCATGTAGATGCTGAGTGTGCCCGTTGCCTGGAACCCATCACCCGCGATTACGATTTCCAGCGCGAGTATTTCGTGCGGGATCGTGATTTGGAAGACCCGGATTTTGAACTGCCGTGCAACGATAATGGCTGTCTCGACCTCGAAGAACTTGCCTATCAGGAGTTGATTTTTGAGGTACCCGCGGTACTGCTGTGCAGTGCTGATTGTCAAGGTCTATGCCCCATCTGCGGACGAAAGAAGGCGGCAGGGTGTTCCTGCCAACCGGCAGACAATGCTGCCCCTGTGGATGCAAGGCTTAGCATATTAAAACAACTATTAAGTTGAATTTCACCAAGGAGGTGTCCGATTATGGCTATCGTACCCAAGAGAAAGCATTCTCAAGCCCGCCGCGATAAACGTCGCTCTAATGTCTGGAAACTGGAGGCGCCTACGCTGGTGAAGTGCCCGCAGTGTGGCGAACTGAAGGTTCCCCATAAGGTTTGCGGCAAGTGTGGCTACTACAAAGGCCAGGAAGTCATCAAGAAAGAGGCGTAAGTTTCTTGCGTGGGGAGGGCGATGCCTTCCCCATTTTTTGTTGTGATTACAAGGAGTGTGAAGCGATGGCCCTGTACGTGACGGCGGTGGACGAAAATTCCCCGGCTGAAAAATTCGGCATCACCGTAGGCTGCGCGCTGCTGGCCATCGACGGCCACCCTTTGAACGATGCGCTGGATTACCAGTTCTATACAACGCCGAAAAGTTTTTCTCTGGAGCTCTGTAAGGACGAACAGCACCGCACCGTGCAGGTGGAAAAAGGTGAGTATGAGCCGCTGGGCTGCAACTTCAAGACCTACCTGGGCGACGAAAAGCACAGCTGCGCCAACCATTGTATGTTCTGCTTCATCGACCAGCTGCCGCCCGGCATGCGCGAACCGCTCTATTTTAAAGATGACGACGAGCGCCTGAGCTTCCTTTTCGGCAACTATATCACGCTGACGAACCTGACCGAGCACGAGATCGACCGTATCATCCAAATGCACATCAGCCCGATTTTTGTCTCAGTCCACACGACAAACCCAGAACTGCGGGTGCGGATGCTGGCGAACAAGCGCGGGGGCGAGGTGCTGAAATACCTGCCCAAGCTGGCGGCGGGCGGAATCGAGCTGAACTGTCAGCTTGTGCTCTGCCGCGGCGTTAACGACGATGACGAACTGCGCCGCACCCTGACAGATCTGCTGGCCCTGCGCCCGCAGGTGGGCAGTATTGCCGCCGTGCCCGCCGGTGTGACGGACTACCGCGATAAGCTGTTCAAGCTGACGCCCTACGATAAGGAATCCGCCGCCGCTACACTGGATATCCTGGAGGAGTTCGCCCGGAAATGCCGCACTGAGTACGGCCGCAGCGTCGTCTACCCCAGCGATGAGTGGTATCTGACCGCGGAGCGCCCGCTGCCGCCCGCTGAGTTCTACGACGAGTTTGCCCAGCTGGAGGATGGCGTGGGCATGTGGCGGCTCTACCACGATACCTTCCTGGAAGAACTGGAAAATTACTCCGGCCTGGTCTTGCCCCACAGCATGGACGTTGTCACCGGCACGCTGGCCGGGCCGCTGATTCAGGATTGCGCAGACGCACTGATGCAGAGATACCCGCAGGTAAAGATTACCGTGCATGAGATCAAAAATGAGTATTTCGGCGGCAACGTCAGCGTGGCGGGGCTTATCACCGGTACGGATATCATCAAGCAGTGCGGCGGCAATCTGCACAGCGACCTGCTGGGCGTGCCCGAGGTCATGATCCGCGACGAAAAAGGCCAGTTTCTCGACGATATCACGCTGGAAGAACTGGGCAGGACGCTGGGCTGCCGGGTCATCAGTATCCCCACCGACGGCGGCGGGTGCTGTAAGGCCATGCTGACCAGCCACAAGCGCAAAACGATAAAATTCAAACGATAAGAGAGTAGAGAGGGAGGAGAGCAGATATGGCAAAACCGATCGTAGCCATCGTGGGCCGCCCCAATGTGGGCAAGTCCACCATCTTCAATAAACTGACCGGCCAGCGCCTCGCCATCGTCGAGGACACCCCCGGCGTCACCCGCGACCGCATTTTCTGCGATTGCGAGTGGTCCGGCCACAAATTCTTGCTGGTAGATACCGGCGGCATTGAGCCGCGCATCGACGACGGCCTGCTGGCCCATATGCGGGAGCAGGCCCAGCTGGCCATCGACTCCGCTGACTGCATCGTCATGGTCACGGAACTGTCCGCAGGCGTTACGCCCCAGGATCAGGACGTTGCCGGTATGTTGATGCGCAGCGGCAAGCCGGTGGTGCTGGCTGTCAACAAGTGCGACAAAGTCGGCGAACCGCCGATGGAACTGTACGACTTTTACAGCCTGGGCCTGGGTGAGCTGATTCCGGTTTCCGGCGTACACGGCCACGGCACCGGCGATTTGCTGGACGCCGTCTGCGCCCACCTCAACTTTGAGGAGGACGAGGAGGACACCGACGACCGCATCACAGTCGCCGTCATTGGCCGCCCCAACGTGGGCAAATCCAGCCTCATCAACCATATCCTGGGCGAAAACCGCCTGATTGTTGCCAACGAGGCTGGTACGACCCGCGACGCCATTGACACGATGGTCGAGAACAAGTACGGCAAGTTTGTTTTTACCGACACCGCCGGCCTGCGCAAGCGCGGCAAGGTAGAGAGCGGCGTCGAACGATACAGCGTGCTGCGCAGTCTGGCCGCCGTCGAGCGCAGCCGCGTCTGCGTCATTATGATTGACGCGACGGTCGGCTTCACCGAGCAGGACTCAAAGGTCGCGGGCTATGCCCACGAGCAGGGCAAAGCCTGCATCATTGCCGTCAACAAGTGGGACGCTGTCGAGAAGGACAGCTACACCATGGACGCCATGCGCAAAAAGCTGGAAGAGGATTTCAGCTTCATGTCCTATGCGCCCATCATCTTCATCAGCGCCAAGACCGGCCAGCGCATCGACAAGCTGTTTGAGACAATTCACTTTGTGGATGTCCAGAACGGTACCCGCGTGCCTACCGGTGCTTTGAACGAGATGCTGGCCCGCGCCACCGCCAAGGTCCAGCCGCCGTCCGACAAGGGCAAGCGCCTGAAGGTATTCTATATCACACAGATTTCCACCCGCCCGCCGACGTTTGTCTGCTTCGTCAACCAAAAGGCACTGTTCCATTTCTCGTACCAGCGCTACCTGGAAAACCAGATCCGTGAGACGTTCGGCCTGACTGGCACGCCCATCAAGATGATTACCCGTGAGCACGGCGACGGCGCGGTCAAAGCAGGGAAGGTGTAACCCATGATATTCAATATCTTTCTGGCCTGCGTGCTGACTGCAGCGGGCGGCTACCTGCTGGGCAGCATTCTGTTCGGCGTGCTGATTTCCAAGGTCATGTACAACGATGATGTGCGCAATCATGGCAGCGGCAACGCCGGCATGACCAATGTTCTGCGTACCTACGGCAAACTGCCCGCTGTGTTTACAACCATCGGCGATGTGGGCAAGAGCGTTGCGGCTGTCAACCTGGGCCGCTTCATCTTTGACGCACTGCTCTCCGGCACAGGTGCGGCCTGGCAGAACCCGCTGGATCCCGTCTGCGGCGCGTATCTGGCTGCCATCTTCTGCATGATCGGCCATAGCCGCCCGCTTTTCTTCGGCTTCAAAGGCGGCAAGGGCGTGTTGGTCGGCGCGGGTTCCGCCCTCGCCACCGAGCCGCTGGTCTGCGCGGTGCTGCTGGGCATCTTCCTGATTGAAGTTGCCGTCACCCGCATCGTCTCACTGGGCAGCATCATCATTGCTGCGCTGTATCCTGTGGGCACTCTTATCAACCTGATTGCCCGTGGGGCCAACCTGCCCACCATCGTGTTCAGCACGATTTGCTGCGTCATCATGGCCGCTATGGTCATCTGGCTGCACCGCTCGAACATCGAGCGCCTGAAAAACGGCACCGAGTACCGTTTTGGACAAAAGAAGTAACCTGTCCCAACGACACCGCATGATTTTGGTCATGCGGTGTTTTTTGTACATTGCGATTGATTGTGTTCATCCGCTATACTAAACAGGTGATGTGACATGACAAAAGATATAGACTTTGTGTGGCCGCTGCTCCAGCAGCACCAGGGCGAAACTTTCTACACCGCCAAGGGCCTGCCGTTTACCTACACTATCCGCGGCGGGGAACTGTTCGTGGACCGGCGCAGCAAATCCATTACAATTTCCACCGTGGCGAATGCACTGGAAAAAATTGTCGCGTTGGAAATGGACGGTATCCCCATCACTGGGCCGAAGAAAATCGGCTGCTATGGGGCAAGCTATCTCTATCCGGTACTGCTTGCGCTGGGGATTTTTACCATTCCCGACAGCAGTCAAAATGTGAACGTAATATGAAATCTATACAATTTACTTCTTTTCCGTGAAAAATAACTGTTGAAATATTGCACACACTGTTGTATACTGTGAGTATTGAGGCTGATGATGTGGGAGGAGGATCAATGAAAGATGTGGGAGGAGGATCAATGAAAGGCTTGTACGATGTCGCCCGCCATCTGGTCTGGCTGACCCAGTTCGGCCTTTCCATCGTCATTCCGCCTGTGCTCTGCATTATGGGTGCAGTATGGTTGCAGCGGCAGTTCGCCCTGGGCGGCTGGGTCGTGGCCGTGGGCGTTTTCGTCGGCGTGCTGGCGGCGCTAAGCTGCCTGCAAGGTTCACTGAAAGCCATGGATCGGCAGGGGAAAGCCCCGAAGCAAAAGGGTCCGCCGCCTGTAAACTTTAACCAACATTAGAAAGGAGCACCACCTTTGCGAAAGCATGAGGATATTTTCGGGCAGGTCAGCCGCCTGGCGGTGGCGGTAGCCCTCTGCATCGCAGCCATGCTGGCTGTCTATGCGCTGGCGGGCCGGTTTACCAATACCGTGCTGCTCGGTGCGCTGATTGGTTTTGTGCTGGCTATGGGCAACTTTATCTCGCTGTGCATTACCGTTTCCAACGCCCTTGACCGTACGGTCAAAGGGGACAACCCACAGAAAGCCCAGCTGCAGATTCAATCGTCCGGCGTAATCCGCCTGGTGGTGCTGGTCATCATCTACATTCTGTTGTTCCGCGCAAAGTTCTGTGACCCGCTGGCTACCATTCTACCGCTGCTTTTTGCGCAGGTAAGTCTGAAACTGATTGAGTTCTTCCGCAAGGATGAATCCGAACCTACAAAAAAGGACGGTGATACCACCCCATGAATGGTCCGAAAATCTACTTTACCATACCGCTGCTCGGCGGCATCGACATTACCCAGACGACCGTTTCTTCCTTTGTGGTCATGGTGCTGCTCTGCACGGCGGCCGTTGTGCTGGGCGGCAACCTTCAAAAGCGTCCCGGTCGGCGGCAGGTGCTTGTTGAAAAGGGCGTGACGATGCTCTATGACATGGTCGAAAGCACGATGGGCAAGCACAACAGCTATTGGACGCCCTACATCGGCGCGCTGTTCCTCAGCTCGATCTGCGGTTCTTTTATCGGCATGACCGGTATTTTCCGCTCATCTACCGCTGATTTGTCCACGACCTTTACCTGGGCACTGATGACCAGCTTTCTATGCTGGGGCTGTTCCATCAAGCGCAACGGCGTGGGCGGCTGGCTCAAGGGCTTTACCGAGCCCATCGTGGTCATGACGCCGATGAACCTTGTCTCTGAAATCGCACAGCCGATCTCTATGGCATTCCGTCACTTCGGCAACATTGCTGGCGGCAGCGTTCTGACCAGTCTGGTCTATTCGGCGCTGGCAACCGTCTCGGCTGCCGTGCTGGGCCTTGTGGGCCGCAGCCTTGTGGTGGGCATCGTGATCCTTGCCATTGGTGCGGCGCTGCTGTACAGCGGCGTCAAGGGCAAAAAAATGGCCCGTAAAATCTTTGGCACGGTCTTTGCCGTGACCGGCGCACTCTCCCTCTTGGGGCTGACAGGCGTACCTTATCTGGAGGTCGGTGTTCCCGGCATCCTGAGCCTGTATTTTGATATTTTCTCCGGCGGCGTACAAGCCCTTGTTTTCAGCCTGTTGACAATGGTGTATGTGGGCAATGCCTGCCCGCCCCCGGCAGAAGCATGACATTGTATTTATTATTTTAGGAGGATTCTTTTATGGAAGCTGCAATCGTAAAAGCTGCCTGCGCCATCGGCGCCGGTATCGCAATGGGCTTTGGTGCTATCGGCCCGGCTATCGGTGAAGGCAACGCCGTCGGCAAGGCGCTGGAGGGCATGGCCCGCCAGCCTGAAATGGCCAACGACCTGCGTACCAACATGATTCTGGGCTGCGCCATCACCGAGTCGACCGGCATTTACTCGCTGGTCATCGCGCTGCTGCTGCTCTTCGTGTTCTGATAAATCTTGCTGAAATTGGAGGAATAGCTCATGACGGGCTTTGAAAGTTTTGTAGGCGTCAACCCGTGGACTGCGCTGTTTACCTTCTGCAATATGCTCATCACCTTTGCAGTGCTGAGAAAGTTCCTTTTCAAGCCGGTAAAGAAGATGATCGACGACCGCCAGCAGGAGATTGATACGATGTACGCCGACGCCGATGCTGCCAAGCAGAAGGCCGCCGACCTTGAGAAAGAGTACGCGGATCATCTGCAGCGCATTAAGGATGAGCGCGACACGATGCTGCGTGAGGCGACCGCCCGCGCCCAGAAGCGCGAGGAAGAGATCGTCAGCGAAGCCAAGGCCGAGGCTGCGTCCATCCGCGCTGCGGCAGAGGCAGACATTGCCCAGGAACGCAAGAAGGCTGTCAATGACCTGAAAAACGAGATCGGCGGCATGGCTGTCGAGATTGCCGGTAAGGTCGTCGAGCGCGAGATCAAGGAGTCTGACCATCAGGCTTTGATCGATGAATTTATCCGGAATGTGGGGGATGCCTCATGACCGAGCTTGCGAAACGCTACGGCGGAAGCCTGTATGACCTGGCAGCCGAGGAAAAACTGACCGAGGAGCTTTTGCAGGAATTGCAGACTGCGGTGGACAGCATCGAGGCCGAGCCGCAGTACAAGCGCCTGCTGGCAACGCCCAGCGTACCGAAAAAAGAGCGCTGCGCCCTGCTGGACAAGGCGTTCGAGGGGGCGCATCCGTACCTTGTCAACTTTCTCAAACTTTTGTGCGAGGAAAATTTGATTGGGGAACTGCCCGGCGTGTTGCGTGCCTACCGGGACCGTTACAATGAGGATAACGGCATTCTGGAAGTTACGGCGGTATCGGCTGTGGCATTGGCCGCTCCCGCCCGCGAAAAACTGCTGGCAAAATTGCAGAAGATGACAGGCAAAAACATCGTCCTGACCGAGACCGTAGACCCCAGCGTGCTGGGCGGCCTGCGGCTGGATATGGGCGGCAAGCGCCTGGACGGCACGGTGCAGCGCCATTTGGAGCGCCTGCGCGAGGAAATCGACGGTGCCGTGCTTTAACACATTACACCTATTTTATAGAATTGTGTGGTGAACCAAACAGTGCAACTAAAACCCGAACAAATCTCCCGCATCATCCGTTCCCAGATCAAGTACTACGAAAATGCCATTGAGCAGACCGAGACCGGAACGGTAACGATGGTGGGCGACGGTATTGCGCGCGCTGCAGGGCTTGACAACTGTATGGCCGGTGAGCTGGTCCAGTTTGAGAGCGGTACCTACGGCATGGCGCAAAACCTGGAAGAAAACAGTGTCTCCATCGTCCTGCTTGGTGACGATGAAGGCATCAAAGAGGGCAGTACCATCAAGCGCACCGGTAAAGTCGTTTCCGTGCCGGTAGGCGAGGGGATGATTGGCCGTGTCGTCAACGCGCTGGGCCAGCCCATCGACGGTAAAGGCCCCATCGAAGCTGCCGACTATCGTGCCATTGAGTCGCCTGCGCCCGGAATCCTTGACCGCCAGCCGGTCAAGCAGCCGCTGCAGACCGGCATCAAGGCCATCGACTCGATGATCCCCATTGGCCGCGGCCAGCGTGAGCTGATCATCGGCGACCGCCAGACCGGCAAGACCGTCATTGCGACCGATACCATCATCAACCAGAAGGGCAAGGATGTTCTGTGCATCTACGTCGCCATCGGTCAGAAGCGTTCTACCGTGGCAACGCTGGTGGAGAACCTGGAGAAAAACGGTGCTATGGCGTACACAACGGTCGTCTGCGCCACCGCGTCCGAGCTGTCGCCCTTGCAGTATATCGCCCCTTACGCAGGCTGCGCCATGGGCGAGTACTTCATGAACAAGGGCAGACACGTCCTGATTATCTATGACGATTTGTCCAAGCATGCTGTCGCGTACCGTGCGCTGTCGCTGCTGATTCGCCGTCCCCCGGGACGCGAGGCATACCCTGGCGACGTTTTCTATCTGCACAGCCGTCTGCTGGAACGCGCCGCCAAGCTGAGCGACGCCAAGGGCGGCGGCTCGCTGACCGCACTGCCCATCATCGAGACACAGGCTGGCGACGTTTCGGCCTATATCCCGACGAACGTTATTTCCATTACCGACGGTCAGATTTTCCTGGAGACCGAGCTGTTCCATGCAGGTATCCGCCCGGCTGTCAACCCCGGTATCTCGGTTTCCCGTGTCGGAGGCAACGCCCAGATCAAGGCCATGAAAAAGGTTGCCGGTACACTGAAACTGATTTACTCCCAGTACCGCGAGCTGCAGGGCTTCGCCCAGTTCGGCTCTGACCTGGACGCCGACACTAAAGCGCGTCTGGCGCAGGGCGAGCGCATCGTCGAAGTGCTGAAGCAGGATCGCAACAGTCCTGTCGCCGTCGAGAAGCAGGTTGCTATTCTCTATGCGACGATTCACGGCTATCTGAAAGAGGTCGCCGTGTCCGATATTGCCGAGTATGAGCAGCGTCTCTATGACTACCTGGACGAAAATGTCACCGCTGCTGGCGTGATGGAGACCATCCGCACCACCGGCGATTTGAAACCGGAGACCGAGGAACAGCTCAAGCAGGTACTGGCCGACTTTACTGCACAGTTCCTCAAAGAAAAATAAACTGCAAAGGAGGTGCCGCCGATGGCCGGTTCCATGAAAGAAATCAAGCTGCGTATCCGAAGCGTCGAAAGCACCATGCAGATCACCAAGGCTATGGAGCTCGTGGCGTCCAGCAAACTGCGCCGCGCCAAAGAGCGTGTCGAGGGTAGCCGCCCCTATTTTGAGACGCTATACGAGACGCTGTTTGACATCGTGGGGACAGATTCCGCGTTTGACAGTCCTTACCTTGCCAAGCGGGAGACGAACCGCCGCCTGTATATCGTCATTGCAGGCGACCGCGGGCTGGCGGGCGGCTACAACGCCAACATCTTAAAGGCAATCGAAGCCGACGCTGCGAGCAGCGACTACTGCGTGCTTCCCATCGGCAAAAAGGCCGTTGAGCATTTCGAGCGCCGCAAGGCCAATGTGCTGACTACTGCCTTTGCCGAAGCGGGCGATTTGTCCGTGAGTGATTGCTTTGAGATTTCCCGCCTTGTCTGCCAGAAATTTCTGGCAGGGGAGTTTGACGAGATACGCCTTGGTTTTACGCAATTTGTCTCGATGCTGACCCAGACGGCCACCGTGCTGCCGGTGCTGCCTTTCGACGCCAAGCGCCCCGAGCCGGGCCACGAGCGCGAGAGCCTGATGCTGTACGAGCCGGACGGCAAAGCTGTCTTTGACTCCATCATCCCCGAGTATCTTGCAGGTGTCGTCTACGGTGCTTTGTGCGAGAGCGTTGCCAGTGAACAAGGCGCGCGCCGTATGGCCATGGACGCCGCCACTAAGAACGCAGGTGAGATGATCGACCACCTGAACCTGTATTACAACCGCGCCCGCCAGGCCGCCATCACCCAGGAAATTACCGAGATTGTGGCTGGCGCGGACGCCGAGTCTTAAACGAAAAAGCCCACTAAAGGAGTGTGTGCTATGCCAGAAAAACACATCGGAAAGGTCGTACAGGTCATGGGACCCGTACTGGACATCCGATTCAAGGACGGTGAACTGCCTGCCCTGCTCAACGCCATTGAGGTGGAAAACAACGACAAAAAGCTGATCGTCGAGGTCGCCCAGCATGTCGGCGACAACGTGGTCCGCTGCATTGCCATGGCCGCCACCGACGGCCTTGTGCGCGGCGCGGATGCTGTGGACACCGGTGAGCCTATCAAGGTGCCCGTCGGTGACGAATGCCTCGGCCGCGTGTTCAACCTACTGGGTGAGCCGGTCGACGAGCAGCCCGCCCCCGAAAATACCGAGCGCTGGCCCATCCACCGCCAGGCCCCCGCTTTTGACGAGCAGGAATCCGCAACGGAAATTCTGGAGACCGGCATCAAGGTCGTTGACTTGATATGCCCCTATGCCAAGGGCGGCAAAATCGGTCTGTTCGGCGGTGCCGGTGTCGGCAAAACCGTTCTGATCCAGGAATTGATCTACAACATCGCGACGGCCCACAACGGCTACTCTGTCTTTACCGGCGTCGGCGAGCGCACCCGCGAGGGCAACGACCTGTACGGTGAAATGCGCGAGAGCGGCGTTCTGAACAAGACCGCGCTGGTCTATGGCCAGATGAATGAGCCGCCGGGAGCACGTATGCGCGTCGCCCTGTCCGGCCTGACGATGGCGGAGTATTTCCGCGATGTCAAGCATCAGGATGTGCTGCTCTTCATTGACAACATCTTCCGTTTCACGCAGGCCGGTTCCGAGGTCTCGGCGCTGCTGGGCCGTATGCCCTCTGCCGTCGGCTACCAGCCAACACTGGCCACCGAAATGGGTGCCTTGCAGGAGCGTATCACATCCACCCGCAAGGGGTCCATCACGTCTGTGCAGGCCGTCTACGTGCCCGCTGACGACCTGACAGACCCTGCGCCCGCCACTACCTTTACCCACCTGGATGCCACCACGGTTTTGAGCCGTGATATCGCCTCCCAGGGCATTTATCCGGCTGTTGACCCACTGGATTCTACCTCTCGTATCCTTTCGCCCGAGGTAGTCGGCCAGGAGCATTACGAGGTCGCCCGCGCCGTGCAGCAGGTCTTGCAGCGCTACAAGGAATTGCAGGACATCATCGCCATCATGGGCATGGATGAACTGTCCGAGGAGGACAAGGTCACGGTCGCCCGCGCCCGCAAGGTGCAGCGCTTCCTGTCCCAGTCCTTCCATGTAGCGGAGCAGTTCACCGGTATGCCCGGCCAGTATGTGCCGCTGAAGGAAACCATCCGCGGCTTCAAGATGATTCTGAACGGCGAGTGCGACAGCATCCCCGAGAGTTGTTTCCTGTTTGCAGGCACCATCGATGATGTGCTGGCTAAGGCCAAGCAACAGTAAGGTGGTGGGCGTATGGCAACTTTCCCGCTCAAAATCTTAACGCCGGACGGTGTCGCCTATGACGGCCCGGCCGTGTCGGTATCCTGCCGGACCATCAACGGTCAGGTGCAGCTGCTGGCAAAGCATATTGACTTCTGCACGGCCCTGGGTATGGGCGAGGCCCACATCAAGCTCGAGGACGGCACCACCCGCCGCGCCGCCTGCATGGGCGGTATGCTCAGTATGCTGAAAGGCGAGTGCCGTCTGCTGGCGACCACCTTTGAATGGGCGGACGCCATCGACGCCGAGCGCGCCGCCCGCAGTAAGACCCGCGCCGAAGAAATGCTGGCCCAGAAGAACCTGGACAAGCGCGACATGGAGCTGGCCGAAGCCCGCTTGAAGCGTGCCCTGGTGCGCAGCAGTGTGGCCGCACGCAAGGATATTTGAATCATTTCTGCCTCCGCTGACAAAGCGGAGGTATTTTGTCTTTTACGGCGGTGGGTGGCGTCTTCGAGACGCCCCGCCAGCACTTGCCTTTTGCCCCCACACACAGTATAATAGACGCATGAATACTACATTTATTTACATCATAATCATGAACATCATCGGTTTCTGCCTGATGGGGCTGGACAAGCACCGCGCCCGCACGCGGCAGTGGCGCATCCCAGAAAAAGTCCTGTTCGGCGCGGCACTGCTGGGCGGCAGCGCCGGGGCCTGGGCAGGGATGTACGCCTTCCGCCACAAGACGCGCCGCTGGTATTTTGTCGTGGGCATGCCGCTGATTTTGGCTGTGCAGACCGGGCTTCTGTGGTACTTTTTGCGCTGAACACACAGCTAAGCGGGTGAATTTGACAAATAATCTACAATCTCAGCTTGACATTTTATTAACTTTGTGAAATATTTTGCCTCGAACGCCTTTTCCGCACATATGTTGCGCAAATTCGGCGCATTTCGCACATTTTTATTGCAAAGCGCAAAATGGGTGCTATAATAACCATGTAAATGCTGCGCAGCCCTTGGCTGCATAAATACTGGAGGTTATCAGAGTATGTCCATTTTCGAGAATTTTGAGAAGAAACTGCAGGCTGAGCCGAAGTCCATCGTCTTTACCGAGGGCACCGACGCCCGTATCCTGTCTGCTGCAAGCCGCCTGCTGGCCGGCAAGACCCTGAAGGTCATCCTGCTGGGCGAGGTCGAAGCCGTCAAAAAGGCCGCTGCTGATGGCAGCTTTGATATCACCGGTGCCGAGATCATCGACCCCACCAACTACGCGGGCTTTGACGAGATGGTCGCCAAGATGGTCGAGCTGCGCAAGGGCAAGATGACCGACGAGCAGTGCCGCGCTGCTCTGTCCAAGGGCAACTACTTCGGCACCATGCTGGTCAAGATGGGCAAAGCTGACTGCCTGCTGGGCGGTGCCACCTATTCTACCGCCGATACCGTCCGCCCCGCGCTGCAGCTCATCAAGTGCAAGCCTGGCATCAAGTCCGTCAGCTCCTGCTTCATCCTGATGCGCGGTGACGAGAGCATCGCCATGGGCGACTGCGCCATCAACATTGATCCTTCCGAGGATGAGATTGTTGAGTCCACCGTCGAGACTGCCCACACCGCCGAGGTCTTTGGCATCGATCCCCGCGTTGCACTGCTGTCCTACTCCACCAAGGGTTCCGGCAAGGGCGAGACCGTTGACAAGATGCGCAACGCAACCCTGCGTGTGCAGGAGGCTCACCCCGAACTGAAGGTTGACGGCGAGCTGCAGTTTGACGCTGCTGTCGCCCCCGAAGTCGGTCAGCTGAAGGCTCCCGGCTCCAAGGTTGCCGGTTACGCCAACACCTTTATCTTCCCCAACATCAACGCCGGCAACATCGGCTACAAGATTGCCCAGCGTCTGGGCGGCTTTGAGGCCTACGGCCCCATCCTGCAGGGCCTGAACGCCCCCATCAATGATCTGTCTCGCGGCTGCAACGCCGAGGAGGTCTACAAGATGGCCCTGATCACCGCCGCACTGATCTGAGTTAAAAATTCTACATAAAATCACCGCCGCCCATTGTGCAATACAGTGGGTGGCGGTTTTTAGGTTGTAAGGGTCGATGCTTGTATCGTCCCGCGGGCGGATGTAAACAGCCGCCCCTACAAAAAGCTGCCCGCTGCGATTTTCAGCAGCGGGCAGTTTTATTTATTCATCAATAATGCAGCTTATCCGCATCCAGATTTTCTAGCACTGGCAGCATGGCGGAGGCTTCGGCGCGGGCAGCGATGGGGTCCATCATCAGGTAGTTGCCGCATTCCACGGCGGATGCACCCGGGATATCACCCTCAAACGCTGCCATCCAGGCAAAAGCACTGCGGGTCAGGTCCAGCGCCTCGGCAGGCGTCAGGCCGATGGTCAGCAGATAAAAGCCGGTCAGGCAGCCCATGGGACCGACATAGACGATGCCCTTGCTGTACTTGCTGTTGCGGGCATAGGTCGCAAACAGGTGTTCCAGCGTGTGGGCTGCGGCGGGGGAAAGGTAACTGCCCTTGTTGGGCTGCTTCATGCGGATGTCCCAGGTCAGGATCTCGCCGTTCTCGCCATCCTGGCGGGAAAGATACATCCCGGGCAGCAGCTTGGTGTGGTCAACGCAGAAACTCGCGATACGTTCCATCGTTGCGCCTCACTTCGCCATAGCCTGGACAACACCGCGAGCGCAGTCCATCGAGATGACCATGCCGTCCTTCAGGGTGCGGGTGGCGTTGGTAGCACCGACGATGACTGCCTTGCCCAGCGTCAGGCCGACAATCGCGGAGTGGCTGTTGGTGCCAGCCTCCTCGGTGATGATACCGGTAGCCTCGCGCATGAAGGGCAGGGTGTCGTTGGTGGTGAAGGGCACGACCAGAATCTGACCGGGCTTGAACTTCTTGGCAGCCTCGGCGGCGCTGCGGCAGACGCAGACTTCGCCTTTTGCGTTGTACTGACCAATGCCAACACCAGCCAGCAGGGAATCACCGACCATGTGGACCTTGATCATGTTGGTGGTGCCGGACACACCGACCGGAACACCAGCGGTCACGACGACCAGGTCGCCGTCCTGTACCAGGCCAGCCTCCTGCGCCTTGGCAACGGACATGCTGATGAGCTCATCGGTAGAGGTGGCATACTCCATCATCAGCGGGGTCACACCGCGGTAGACATTCAGCTGGCGGCGGGTCGTCTCGTCCAGCACGCAGGCAATGATTTGGGTGTCGGGGCGGAAGCGACTCAGCAGGCGGGCGGTCTCGCCGCTCTTGGAGGCCGTGATGATAGCGGACGCACCGATATCGGCAGCAGTGGTGCAGGCGGCGTGGCCCACAGCAGCGCTGACATTCAGGCGGGTGGAATCCGAGCCGGAGTGATGAACCAGGCTGTCAAAGTTGGAGTCGGCCTCGGTGGTCTCGGCAATCGTAGCCATGGCCTTTAAGGCTTCGACCGGGTACTTGCCCGCAGCGGTCTCGCCGGAGAGCATGACCGCGCCGGTGCCGTCGTAAATGGCATTGGCAACGTCGGTGATCTCGGCACGGGTCGGGCGGGGGTTGACGATCATGGAATCCAGCATCTGGGTAGCGGTGATGCAGATTTTACCGGCGCTCATGGCGCGGTCGATCAAGTGCTTCTGAATGGCAGGAATCTCAGCAAAGTCGATCTCCACGCCCATATCGCCGCGGGCGACCATGATGCCGTCAGCCACAGTCAGAATCTCGTCAATGTTGTCAATGCCTTCCTGGTTCTCGATCTTGGCAATGATGCGGATTTTGGAGTTGTGCTCGTCCAGAATGTGGCGAATCTCCATAATGTCCTGGGCGTTGCGGGCGAAGCTGGCGGAAATCAGGTCAAAGCCCTGCTCGATGCCAAACAGGATATCGCTGGTATCGCGCTGGCTCATATACGGCATAGTCAGGTGTACGCCAGGGACATTGACACCCTTCTTGGTCTTGATGGTACCGTCATTACAGACAGTGCAGTTGATATCGGTGTCGCCGACTTCATCGATGCGCAGTTCGATCAGGCCGTCATCCAGCATGATGCGGCCGCCGGCCTTGACATCGCGGGGCAGATCCTTGTAGGTAACGGAGCAGATTTCATTCGTGCCCTCCACATTGCGGGATGTCAGGGTGAATTTCTGGCCGGTGACGAGCTTCTCGACGCCGTTCTTGAACTCACCCAGGCGAATCTCGGGGCCCTTGGTGTCCAGCATACAGGCGATGGGCAGGTCCAGTTCCTTGGACAGGGCACGCACCTTGTCAAAACGACCCTTGTGTTCCTCGTAGTCACCGTGAGAAAAGTTGAAGCGGGCAACGTTCATGCCGTTTTCCATCAGCTGGCGCAGAATGCCCGGCTTATCGGTGGACGGACCCATAGTACATACGATTTTGGTTTTACGCATAGAAATGCCTCCGTTCGTTTTTCTACCTATTTATATACTCTTAGCAAACCTCAGCGGTATTATACTACAAGTTTGCAGGGGTAAACAAGTGGGAAAAAGCTCTCCTGCACGGTTTTGCCGCGCATTTTTTGCTTTTTTTCGGTGCGTTATTTTTTAGACAAATTCAGCCTCGTCCGTACAAATTCTGCGGCAGCTTTGGCGTTGCCTGGTGGGTAAGAGGTAGGCAGGCTGACCGATGGCCGTCAGGGCGTTGCGCTCCTTGACGACGGCTTTCAGCGCGGCATAGTCAGCGGCGTGTTCGGCTTGCTCGGTCAGCTCACGCAGTTTTTGCTGGGCGGCCGCATAATCCGGCCGTGTGTAGGGGAGTGTGCTGAATTTTTGTACCTGCATGGCAGTTCCTTTTTATAAGGAATATAAAAATCCTACTCTTACCTATTTTACAGTATAGCCCAAGTCACGCCGATTTGCAACCTCGGATTTCATGTTTACTTTTTGTCCGTTTTACGGTATAATAAGCCTAAGAATATCACAGACCCATTTTTATATTAGGAGAATCATCATGGCAAAACGTGTATTTCTGATCGTACTGGACAGCTTCGGTGTTGGCGCAGAGCCGGATGCACCGCTTTTCGGCGACCCCGGCACCAATACGCTGGGGGCCATTGCAGGCCACCCCAACTTCAAGGGTGATAACCTTGCCAAGCTCGGTATGTTCAACCTGGACGGTGTCACCTGCGGCACGCCGGTGTCTGCGCCCATCGGCAGCTATGCCCGCCTGCGCGAGGCCAGTGCCGGCAAGGACACCACCATCGGCCATTGGGAGATTGCGGGCCTGCTCAGCGCAGAGCCACTGCCCACCTTCCCGAACGGCTTCCCGCAGGAGCTGCTGGACGAGTTCACCGCCAAGACCGGCTACAAGGTTCTGTGCAACAAGCCCTACTCCGGCACCGAGGTCATCCGCGACTACGGCGAGGAGCACATGAAAACCGGTGCCCTCATCGTCTACACCTCCGCCGACAGTGTGTTCCAGATTGCCGCCAACGAGGCCCTTGTGCCCATCGAAAAGCTCTACGAGATCTGCACCCAGGCGCGTGAGCTGTTGACCGGCAAGTACGGTGTTGGCCGTGTGATTGCCCGGCCCTTCGTTGGCGACTGTGCCGCCAACTTTACCCGCACGCCCCGCCGCCACGATTACAGCCTGGTGCCGCCGCATGACACGATGCTGGACGCCATCCAGGCCGCAGGCAAGGCAACTATCGGCGTGGGCAAAATTCATGATATCTTTGCGGGCAAGGGCATCGGCGAGACCATCCGCACCAGCGGCAACACCGAAGGCTTGCAGGTCACGCTGGATCTGGCTGACCGCGATTTTGAGGGTCTGGCTTTTGTCAACCTCGTTGACTTTGATATGCTCTACGGCCACCGCCGTGATATCGCCGGTTATGCCGCCGCTGCCGCCGAGTTCAACGACTGGCTGCCCGGCTTTATGGCCAAGATGTGCCCGGGCGATATCCTGATGGTCACGGCTGACCACGGCTGCGACCCCAGCTACACCAAGACCACCGACCACACCCGCGAGTATGTGCCGTTCCTGATTTACGGCGACGAGGTCAAGCCCGGCGTCAACCTGCACACCCGGTACAGCTTTGCCACGATCGCCGACACCGTCTGCAAGGCACTGAACGTTGACTACTGCCCGGCAGGCTGCGGCGTCTACGATGAGATCAAAAAGTAACGTGGGGCTGTTTCTGCTGTATCTGCTGGCGGCGGCGCTCGTTGTTTACTCGGTCTCGCTGGTGATTTTGTCCAACTTCAACATGGGCAATCTCATGGTCTGGCTGCTGACCGCCTGCGTTGTCGGATATGCGGTGTTCCGCCGTCCGCTCCACGCGTGGTTCAGCCACGGCACAGGCCGGGTCGTATTCTGGGTACTGGCGGCACTGGCTGCCATCTACTTGGCCGTCATTGCGTTTGTGTCTGTCAGCGGCTACACGAACCCGCCTACCGGGAATGAGCAGGTCGTCCTTGTGCTGGGCGCGGGCCTGCACAAGGACAAGCCCAGTAAGCTGCTGCAATACCGCCTGAATAAAGCCTATGAGTTCGCTGCCGCCCACCCGGACACACTGGTCATCACCAGCGGCGGGCAGGGGCGCGACGAGTGGTGCCCCGAGGGTGACGCCATGCGGGACTACCTTATTGCCAAGGGACTGGAGCCTGCGCGGGTCATATCAGAGGGGCGTTCGACCTCCACGGAAGAAAACTTTGCCTTCTCGCTCGCCATTCTGCGCCAGCACGGCTATGACGAGACAACGCCCATCGTCTATGTTTCCAATGCGTTCCACTGCTACCGCGCCGGAAAATATGCTGCCATGGCGGGCTTTACCAATGCCACCGAGCTGGCTGCCGGCACGCCGCTGCGCAGCGTATTACCGTGCTACCTGCGGGAGGCGCTGGCACTTTTGTATTACTGGGTATTCAAGACTTCCGTCACCGGGCCGATGCATGCTATGGTCGGTTTGCTGGATATGAATAAGAAATTTTTCTATAAATAGGAGGGAACTGCCATGCAGATCCGCTATTATAAAGAGTACAGCCGCTTCCTGAACCGCTTTATGGAGTTCAAGGTCTACGGCCACGCCGGACGCCCCATCGTGATTTTTCCGTGCCAGAGCGGCCGGTTCTTCGATTGGGAGGATCGCAATATGTGCAACGCCGCCGCGCCGTGGATCGACAACGGTAAGCTGCAGATCTTCGCGGTGGACAGTATCGACCCTGAAAGCTGGGATAACCACGGCCCAGAGCGCCCGCGTATCGAAATGCAGGAGCGCTGGTATAACTATATCTGCGAGGAATTTATCCCCCGACTGCTGGAGATCAACCGTGAGCAGGGAGAGGATCACACCGGTCGCATCCTGACTGGCGGTGCCAGCATGGGCGGCGGCCACGCGGTCAACTTCTACCTGCGTCGCCCCGATATCTTCAACGGTACGATTGCCCTGAGCGGCCTGTATTCCTCCGGAATGTTCTTTGGCAATTACATGGACGATCTGGTCTACCGTAATTCTCCCTGCGATTATATGCGCAACTTTCCCACGACTCATCCGTACATGAAACTGTTTGAAAAGGCCGACAAGTTCATTATGTGCTGCGGCCAGGGCGCGTGGGAGGCTGACCTGCTGGCCTCCACCAGGGAGTTGCAGGCTATCCTCGAGAGCAAGGGCATCCACCCCATCGTTGATATCTGGGGCCAGGATGTCTCCCACGACTGGTACTGGTGGGAGAAGCAGTGGGTCTACTTCCTGCAGATGACGCTGGGCGACGCCTGATACAAAAGGAAAGTGCTTATGGATTTTTGGCACGATGCAGCGGCGCAAAAGCGCTGGCTGCGCCGTTTTGTGCTGCTGACAGCGGTGCTGCTTGTGCCGGTGTTTGCACTGGCGGTATTTGCGCGCCCCTCGGCCGATGACTACATCTACGCGGCCCGCACCCATGCGGTGGTGCAGCAGTACGGCTTTGATCTGCCGCGTCTGCTGCGTGCCGCCTGGGATACAAACGCCTACTATTACGAAAACTGGCAAGGGCTCTACGTTTCCGGCTTTACGCTGGCCTTCCAGCCCGCTATCTTCGGCAACAAATGGTATGGCATCACGCTTTTGTGTGTGCTTCTGCCGCTGTTTTTCTGCCTGTACGGCCTTATGAGGTGCGTTGTGCTGCGGCTGGACCCGGCGCAGAAGCATCTACCCTGGGCGCTGGCGCTGCTGCTGACCTTTGCGTTTATCCAGGGGATGCCCTCCCCGGTGGAAGGGCTGTACTGGTTCAACGGCGCAATGAACTACCTGCCGTATTTCTCGCTGGCCGCGCTGAATGCCGGGCTTGCGTTTGCACTCTGCTTTGCCGGGAAATTGGTGCCCCGCCAAAAAGTGCTCTACGCGCTGACGGGTTGCGTGTGCAGCCTTGTCATCGGCGGCGGCCATCAGGTAGCCGGGCTTTTGAACGTGCTGGTGTTGCTGTTGGCCGCGGTGCTCTGCGCACGGCGCCGCAATTTCTGGCAACTGCCCGCATTTTTCGCTGCTGTCCTTGGCCTTTTGCTGAACGTGCTGGCTCCGGGTACGCGGGTGCGCACCGCCGGCTTTGCGGGAGCGGGCTTCGCGGAGGCAATAGTAAAAAGTTTTATTTTGGCCGCTATGCAATGGCTGCGCTGGCTGGATGTGCCGCTGCTCTGCCTATTGGCATTGTTGGCGCTGCCGCTTTTGCAGCTGGCCCGCAGCGCGGTTCTGCCCGATCGGGTATTCCGCCGTCCCTGGCTGGGCGCAGCAGTCACTTTTGTGCTGATGTGGGCTATGATTTTCCTGCCCTCCTACACGATGGGCGGCATCGGCGCGGGTCGGCTTCTGAACGTCGTCTGGATGACTTTTGTGCTGGGCCTTGCCGCCACCGAATTTCTGCTGCTGGGCTGGCTGGAGCGCGTGCGCGGCGTATCGCTGCACCGCGCCGAGCGGTTCTGCCAGCACCATGCCCGCCGCTTGCCGCTGGCCGTTGCCTGTATGCTGGTGGTGATGGCCTGTATCGGCAGCCACACGGTCAAAGAGGGCCAAGACAACTACTTTGCCACCAGCCTGGAAGCCGCCTATGAGCTGGCCGACGGCCAGGCCCAGCGCTATGCCGCCGCGCTGGATGAACGAGAGGCAATCCTGACCGACGAAGCCCAGCCGGAAGTATCCATCCGCCCACTGAACGAGAACGAGCGCCCCTGGCTGCTGTTTTATACTGACGTTGCCCCCGGGCCGGACCTGTGGGGCCTGACACCCTATTTTACCAAGCAATCAGTGACAATTTTGGATTTTGAATAACCATGCCCCTGCCTAGCCGCAGGGGTTTTGCATGGGCGTATTTCCTATTGGCAAAGTAGGAAACTATACCATACGATTCTGGCACACATTATCATTATATAGAAGGGGCATCCCCATGATCTATCTTGACTATTCTGCCAACACCCCGGCAGACCCCGCCGTGCTGGACGCCTATGTGGCGGCCGAGCGACGGTATATTGCCAATCCCAATTCCACCCACATTGCCGGTCAGGAGGCCCGTGCCGAGATGGAGCGGGTGACGACGTCGATTGCAAACCACCTCGGCGTGCAGCCTGCGGAAATCATCTACACCTCCGGCGCCAGCGAAGCCAACAACCTGGCCATCAAGGGCATTGCCCAGGCGTCGCGTCACATCGGCAAGCACATCATTTCTACCCAGCTTGAGCATTCTTCCATCGGTGCGTCACTCTCGGTCCTGCAGCAGCAAGGGTATGAGATTGACCTGCTCAACATCAACCGCGATGGCAGGGTAGATTTGGATCAGCTGCGGGAACTGATGCGCAATGATACGATTCTGGTTGCCGTCTGCGCCGTGGACAGCGAGCTTGGCACGGTGCAGCCCATCCAGGAGATTGCCGAGATCGTCAAGCCGTACCCCGGCTGCCGCCTGCACGTTGACGCAACGCAGGCTGTGGGCAAGACGGATTTGTGGCTGGACGGCGTGGATACCATGAGCTTTACCGCCCACAAGTTCTACGGCCCCAACGGCATCGGTGCGTTGTACAAGCGGCGCGGTCTGGTCATTGAGCCGCAGATTTCCGGTGGTGCCAGCACGACGATCTACCGCAGCGGCACGCCCACCCTGGGCCTTGCCGTCAGCCTGGACGCTGCTCTGACCAAAGCGCTGGGCGAACAGGATGCCCGCACGGCTCATGTGCAAAAGTTGCACGACCGCTTGTTAGCTGAACTGCAAAAGTACAGCCTTGTGCGCATCAACAGTCCCGCGCAGGCCGTTCCGCATATTCTGAATGTCAGCGTCACCGGCGTCAAGGGCACGCGGTTCCAGCAGGCGTTGAGCGAGCAGGGGGTCTGCGTCTCGGTCAAGTCGGCCTGCTCGTCGGACGGAATGCCGTCCAAGGCCGTGTTTGCTGTCAGCCGCGACCGCCGCAACGCCCTGTCCAGCTGGCGCATCAGCCTGAGCCACTTGACCACCGAGGAAGAGATCGACGGCTTTTTGCAAGCCTTCGATACCTGTTACAAATCCCTGACAAATAAGGAGAATTGACCGTTGGAACGCCAATTAGAGACTTATCAAAAAATTGAACGCAGCATTATCAAAAAATTCCGCAAGCAGCTGTGGACGCCCTTCATTGTGGCAGTCAAGCGGTACGAGTTAATTCAAGCGGGGGATAAGATCGCCGTCTGCATTTCCGGCGGTAAGGACTCCATGCTGATGGCAAAGCTTTTGCAGGAGTTGCAGCGCCACAGCGAGGTGCCGTTTGAGCTGGTCTACCTCGTCATGGATCCCGGCTATAACGAAATCAACCGCCAGAAAATCGAGAGCAACGCCGCGCTGCTGCACATTCCCATCACGGTGTTTGAGACGAACATCTTTGATGTCGCCAACAACAGTGACAAGTCGCCCTGCTACCTCTGCGCCCGGATGCGCCGCGGCCACCTATACAAGAAGGCGCAGGAACTTGGCTGCAATAAAATCGCGCTGGGGCATCACTTCAATGACGTCATCGAGACGACGGTCATGAGTATGTTCTACGGCTCCCAGCTGCAGGCTATGCCGCCGAAGCTGCACAGCACAAACTTTCCGGGCATGACCCTCATCCGCCCGATGTACTGCATCCGCGAGGAGGATATCATTGCCTGGCGGCGGTATAACGAGCTGGAATTTATCCAATGCGCCTGCCGCTTTACCGAGGCCTGCACCATTTGTGACAATGGCGGTGGCGGATCCAAGCGGCAAGAGGTCAAGATCCTGCTGCGCCGTTTGATGCGCGACAATCCGAACATCGAGAACAGCATTTTCCGCAGCATCCATGCCGTCTCGCTGGACACCATGCCTGGTTACAAGACCGAGGGCGAGGAGCATTCGTTCTTGGAGCGGTTTGACCGGATTGAGGAAGCGTTAAAAGCAAAAAAGGCTTCTCCTTCGGGAGAAGCTGTCCGCGAAGCGGACTGACGAGGGGCGGCTTTATCGCTATAACTCATTTGAGGGGGGCGGCTATGGCCGCCTCTTCCCTCATCCGGCCCTTCGGGCCACCTTTCCCCAAGGGGGAAGGCTTTTTTATTATCCTACCACTGCCGCCGATATTCCCCCGGTGTTGTCCCCTCCACCTTCTTGAATAACCGGGAAAAATAATTGGCATCATTCAGCCCGCACTCTTGGGCGATGGCCTCTACATTTTTATCACTGAACCGCAGCAGCCGCTTCGCCTGGGTGATGCGCAGCTGCACTAAATAGTTCGTGACGGTCTGGCCGAACTGCTCCTTGAACACGCGGGTCAAATAAAATTTGTTGATGTAAAACCGCTCGGCCAGGGCGTCCAGCGTGATTTTCTCGGCAAAATGGGTATCAAGATAATCCTTGATTTCCTGCAAATTCTGCCGTTTGCCAGCGGTCGTGCGGGCTGTGTCAGGGTGCCAGCTCTCCTGCATCAGCAGCGTCAGCAAGGCCATGAGTTTTTCGCAGATCTGCATATCGCGGACATAGTTGTCAGACCCCGCCAGCGTATACAGTGTTTCCAAAGACGTTGTGTAGGCCGCCGCATCTTCGGCGTGGAAACTCGGCTGACCACCGCGCTCCTGGTATTTTTTATAGATGGCCCCCATGTTCGGACCGTAAAAGTGTACCCAGCGCAGCGTCCATAAGTCGTCGCCGGTGTAGTGGCGGTAGAGGCGGCGGCAGTCGAGGAATGCGCAGTCCCCGGCGCGCAGGGCGCGAGTCTGGCCCTCATATTCCAACGTACCGCTGCCGCTTTCTACCATAAAAAACAGGTAGGATGCCAGCCCCTGCCGGGTGCTGGCGTGGGGGCTGCGGGCCTGCAATGTGCCGACCTCCTGTAAATGCACCAGGCTGGCCCGGGCAAAAGGGGACGGCGTATAAATAATGCGCTGCGAATGAACCAGTTTGCCGTCAAACAGCGGTGTGTCCATGAAAATTCTCCTCAGAAACTATCGCAGGGGCGCACCTGTGTGCGCGCCCACGTTCGTTTACCCTATGTAATGATTTCAGTATACCAAAAAAGTCAATATAATGCTAGTCTTTTGCAAGATTTCCCCTGCAAAAAGCCAAAATAGTGCGGTAGAATAGCAAACACCAGGATAAAATATCTGCGGGATACCGCGCAAGATACAGACGAAAGGGTTAGAACCGACTATGAAAAAAGCTCTCATCACCGGCGTGACCGGCCAGGACGGCAGCTATCTGGCAGAGTTCTTGCTGGAAAAAGGCTACGATGTCCACGGTGTCATCCGCCGTTCTTCCGTTGACTACCGTGAGCGCATTGCCCACCTGGAAGGCCATCCCAACTTCCACCTGCACTATGGCGACCTCAGCGACTCCATGAGCATCCTGTCCGTTGTCAGCACCGTGCGCCCCGACGAAATCTACAACCTTGCCGCCCAGAGCCACGTGCAGGTCAGCTTTGACGTGCCCGAGTTTACCGCCGATGTTGACGCCACCGGCGTGCTGCGCGTGCTGGAGGCTGTGCGTCTCTGCGGTCTGAAAGACTCCTGCCGCATCTACCAGGCTTCTACCTCCGAACTGTACGGCAAGGTCGAGGAAGTTCCCCAGAACGAAAACACGCCGTTCCACCCATACAGCCCCTATGCCGTCGCCAAGCAGTACGGCTTCTGGATCGTCAAGGAGTACCGCGAAGCCTACAATATGTTCTGCTGCTCCGGTATTCTCTTTAACCACGAGTCCGAGCGCCGCGGCGAGACCTTTGTCACCCGCAAGATCACGCTGGCCGCCGCCCGCATTGCCCAGGGCAAGCAGGACAAGCTCTGCCTAGGTAACCTGTCCAGTCTGCGTGACTGGGGCTATGCCAAGGATTATGTCGAGTGTATGTGGCTGATTTTGCAGAACAAGACCCCTGAGGATTTCGTCATTGCCACCGGCGAGCAGCATTCCGTCCGCGAGTTCTGCCAGCTGGCCTTCCACGATGTAGGCATCGAGCTGGAATTTACCGGCGAGGGCATGAACGAGAAGGGCATCGACAAGGCCACCGGCAGGGTCATTATTGAGGTCAGTCCCGACTTCTACCGCCCCACCGACGTCGTCAACCTGTGGGGCGACCCCAGCAAGGCCAAGCGCGAGCTGGGCTGGAACCCCACCAAGACGACGTTCGAGGAGCTCGTCAAGATCATGGTCGACCACGACATGAAGAAGGTCGCCGTCGAGCGCGCCGAGGAGCATATCCAGACGAACCTTGCCGAGTACCTGGAAAAGGGCGTTATCAAATAATTTATCGGGAGAAGGTATTTTATTATGATGGAAAAGAATGCAAAAATCTACGTTGCCGGCCACCGCGGCATGGTGGGGTCGGCCATCGTGCGCGAATTGCAGCGCCAGGGATACACCAATATCATCACCCGCACCCACAAGGAACTTGACCTCTGCCGCCAGGAGGATGTCGAGAAGTTCTTTGCCGAGGAAAAGCCCGAGTATGTCTTTCTGGCAGCCGCCAAGGTCGGCGGTATCGTCGCCAACCAGGAGGCCCTGGCCGATTTCATGTGGTTCAACATGACGCTCGAAATGAACGTCATCCACTCTGCCTGGCAGAACGGCTGCAAAAAGCTGGAATTTTTGGGTTCTTCCTGTATCTACCCCCGCATGGCACCCCAGCCGATGAAGGAAAGCTGCCTGTTGACCTCCGAGCTGGAAAAGACGAACGAGGCCTACGCTCTCGCCAAAATCAGCGGCCTGAAATACTGCGAGTTTCTGAACCGCCAGTACGGCACCGACTACATCTCCGTCATGCCGACGAACCTCTATGGCCCCAACGACAACTACCATCCGACCCACAGCCATGTGGTGCCGGCACTCATCCGCCGCTTCCATGAAGCCAAAATCAACGGCGTGGACTCTGTGACCTGTTGGGGTGACGGCAGCCCGCTGCGCGAGTTTTTATACGTCGACGACCTTGCCAATCTCTGCGTGTTCCTGATGAACAACTATTCCGGCAATGAGACCGTCAACGCGGGAACCGGCAAGGAGTTGACCATCAAGGAGTTGACCGAGCTTGTCGCCAAGGTCGTGGGCTACACCGGCAAAATCAAGTGGGATACCTCCAAGCCCAACGGCACGCCCCGCAAGCTGCTGGACGTCAGCAAGGCAACGAACCTGGGCTGGACCTATAAGACCGAGTTGGAAGACGGCCTGCGCCTTTCCTATGAGGATTTCCTGCATAACCCCATGCGCGCCGAGCGCTGAAAGGAAACGCCATGAACATTATCCTGCTGTCCGGCGGCTCCGGCAAGCGTCTGTGGCCGCTGTCCAACGATATCCGTTCCAAGCAGTTCATCAAAATTTTCAAGACCGTCGATGGCTATGAATCGATGGTTCAGCGTGTCTACCGCCAAATCAAAGAGGTGGACGCCGAGGCCAATGTGACGATTGCCACCAGCAAGACCCAGGTGTCGTCCATCCACAACCAGCTGGGCAGTGCGGTGGGTGTCTGCGTTGAGCCGTGCCGCCGCGATACCTTCCCGGCCATCGCACTGGCGACGGCCTACCTGCACGATGTCAAGGGCGTCGGACTGGATGACGCTGTTGTCGTCTGCCCGGTGGATCCCTATGTCAACAATGACTATTTTGCCGCTCTCAAAGGCTTGTCTGACCTGGCCGAGCAGGGGAACGCAAACCTCTCTCTGATGGGCATTGAGCCGACTTACCCCAGCGAAAAGTACGGCTACATCATTCCCGAGAGTGCCGACGCCGTCAGCTCGGTCAAGACTTTCAAAGAGAAGCCTGACGCCGCCACGGCGGAAAAATATATCGCCCGGGGGGCGCTCTGGAACGGCGGCGTTTTTGCTTACAAGCTGCGCTATGTGCTGGACAAAGCCCACGAGCTGATCGACTTTACCGACTATCACGACTTGTTCAATAAGTACGAGACGCTGAAAAAAATCAGCTTCGACTACGCCGTTGTCGAGAATGAGTCCAAAATCCAGGTCATGCGCTTTGCGGGCCAGTGGAAGGACATGGGCACCTGGAACACACTGACTGAGGCCATGGAAGAACCCAGCATCGGCAAGGCGATCCTGAACGACACCTGCGAGGGCGTCAATGTGCTGAACGAGCTGGACGTGCCGGTTCTCTGCATGGGGCTGAAAAACGTCGTTGTCTCCGCCAGCCCGGAGGGCATCCTCGTCTCCGACAAGGAACAATCCAGCTACATCAAGCCCTATGTGGACAGCATCCACCAGCAAATTATGTTTGCCGAAAAGTCCTGGGGTTCTTTCCGCGTGTTGGACATTGAGGATGAAAGCATGACCATCAAAATCACCCTCAACCCTGGCCACGGCATGAACTACCACAGCCACGAAAACCGCGACGAGGTCTGGACCATCATTTCCGGCACCGGCCGCGCGATTCTGGACGGTGCAGAGAAGCAGGTCAAGGCAGGGGATATCCTGACCATGCAGGCAGGCTGCAAGCACACGATCTTTGCCGATACCGAGCTGAAAATCATTGAGGTGCAGCTCGGCAAAGCTATCAGCGTGGAAGATAAGCAGAAGTATCCGCTGCCGCAGGCTTGACAGTGCGCAAAATTCGCGCTATACTAATCTAGTATTCGCAAAAACACAATGACGGAGAAAGTACGCGCAAGGTTCTTTGGGCCAGAGAGGGCGGTCGTCGGCTGCAAGCCGCCTGCAAAGAAATTGTCCGGAAGTTCCCTCCCGAGTGGTGCGCGGGAAAGGCCGTTCCGGCCCGGTAGTGCGCAACGGCCCTGCACCGTTACCCGCAGCAAAGAGTGCCGCTTTTTATAGGCGGAACACGGGTGGTACCGCGGAGAATTGTATGTACAAGGCTTCGTCCCTGATTTCACACAGGGACGGGGCTTTTTTATTTGCTCCGGCCCAAAGTCAAACAGAGGTGTACTATGGAAGAAAAAATCAAAGAGCTGCGCGCCGCCATTGAGCAGGCCAGCGCAGCCGTCACCGACAAAGCCCAGCTTTCTGACTTCTGGCAGAAATACCTGAGCAAGAACGGCGAGGTCGCAGGCCTGACCAAGAGCCTGCGTGACGTTCCCAAGGAGGATCGCCCCGCCGTCGGCAAGACCATTAACGAGTTCAAGCAGTGGGCCGAGAAAGAGTATCAGGCACTGTCTGAGCAGGTCGAGAAGGCTGCCCTGGCTGCCCGCAACGCCGCCGAGACCGTCGATATCACGATGCCCGCCAAGATTCGCCCCCACGGCGTGTTGCATCCCATCACCCTCGTCAAGAACGAGATCATTGACGTGTTCGCCGGTATGGGCTTTGAAATTTACGAAGGCCCCGAGATTGAGGACGACGACCACAACTTCACCCGCCTGAACGTGCCGAAGAACCACCCTGCCCGCGATATGCAGGATACCTTCTACGTTGCGGACGATATCGTATTGCGTACCCAAACCAGTGGCGGCCAGATTCGTGTCATGGACATGGAAAAGCCCCCCATCAAGGTATTGGTCCCCGGCCGCGTGTTCCGCTCTGACTCCGACGCGACCCACTCCCCGATGTTCCATCAGATGGAAGGCCTCGTCGTCGATAAGGGCATCACCCTCTGCGACCTGCAGGGTATGCTGGACAAGTTCGTCCAGTCGCTGTTTGGACCCGAGGTCAAGACCCGCCTGCGTCCTTCTTACTTCCCGTTCACCGAGCCCAGCGTCGAGGTCGACGTCTCCTGCTTTGAGTGCGGCGGCAAGGGCTGCCCGCTCTGCAAGCACACCGGCTGGATCGAGGTCCTGGGTGCGGGCGTTGTCCATCACAGCGTTCTGGAAAACTGCGGCATTGACCCCAACGTCTATTCCGGCTTCGCCTTCGGCATCGGCATTGAGCGTATCGCCATGCTGAAATATGGCATCAACAACATTGGCCTGATGTTTGAAAACGATCTGCGCTTCTTGAAGCAGTTCGAGGATTGACAGGGAAGGAGACGAGACAATGAAAGTACCATTCAGCTGGTTAAAGCAATATGTTGATATCGACGTCACCGCACAGGAGCTGGAAGACAAGCTATTCGGCTGCGGCTTTGAGGTCGAGGAACTCATCGACCTGGGCGGCGAGATTTCTAAGGTCGTCGTCGGTGTCGTGACCGAGTGTGTCCCCCAGGAGGGTACCCACCTGCACATCTGCAAGGTCGATTGCGGCGAGTATGGCCACGATATTCAAATTTCCACCGGTGCGCCCAACGTTTACGCGGGTATGCACACCGCCGCCGCGCTGGACGGCTCCACGCTGCCCGGCGGCATCAAGATCAAAGCCAAACCCCTGATGGGCGTTGAGTCCAATGGTATGCTGTGCAGCGGTGAGGAACTGGGGCTGAACGACGACCTGTACCCGGGTTCCGAGGTCTACGGCCTGCTCGATTTGCCGAAGGACACCGTCCCTGGCACGCCGATTCAGGAAGTTGTCGGCCTTGACGACTACATCTTTGATATCTCCATCACGGCCAACCGTGCCGACTGCCAGAGCGTGCTCGGCATTGCCCGCGAGGTCGCCGCTGTGCTGAACAAGCCCCTGAAGATGCCTGCCACCGACTACACGACCAGCGACTTTACCGATCCGCGCCTGTCCATCAGCGTGGAGGCAACCGACCTGTGCCCCCGCTACATCGGCCACTACGTGCGCAACATCACGCCGGGCGAGTCCCCGCGCTGGATGAAACGCCAGCTGGCCCTCTGCGGCCTACGCAGCATCTCCAACGTCGTGGATATCACAAACTACGTCATGCTGGAAATCGGCCAGCCGATGCACGCTTTTGACATGGACACGCTGGAAAGCTGCCAGATTCTTGTCCGCCGCGCCAAGGACGGAGAAAAAATCACAACGCTGGACGAAAAAGAGTTCACCCTGACTCCCAATAACCTCGTCATCTGCGACGGCTCCAAGCCGGTCGCACTGGCCGGTGTCATGGGCGGCCTGAACAGCGAAATTAAAGATACGACCACCCAGCTGTTGTTCGAGAGCGCCAAGTTTGCCCGCGACAACATCCGTAAGACCGCTCGTGGCCTGGGCCAGAACACCGACGCTTCCAGCCACTACGAGAAGGGCATTTCCGAGTATACCACCGAGCTTGGCATGGCCCGTGCCCTGCATTTGATCCAGGAGCTGGGATGCGGCGAAGTCACTTCCACCCACTTTGACTGCTCGGCCGGTGCGCCGCGTGAAGGTAAGCATTTCACCGCCAGGATCAGCGGCATCAACGCGATTTTGGGTATCACCGTTCCCACAGACGCCATTCTCGACATTCTGAACCGCCTGCAGTTTGAGGTCAAGCTCGAAGCCGACGGCGACACGATGCAGGTCGTTGCGCCCCGCTGGCGCGAGGATATCGAGGTCGGTGAGCCTGACCTGGCCGAGGAAGTCATCCGCGAGTACGGCTATGACCATATCGTGCCCACCTTCCTGAAAGCCGCCACCGTCACCAGCGGCGGCCTGACCGCCGAGCAAAGAGCTCAGGCCAAAGCCAAGCGTACCATGTGCGCCCAGGGCTTCTACGAGGCTGAGACGCTGGCTTTCTACGCTGACGCTGACCTGGATATGCTGCACATTGCCGCCGATGCCCCGGAGCGCAATGTCATCCGCATTCTGAACCCGATTTCCTCCCACCTGACCATCATGCGCCCACTGCTGGCACCGTCCCTGCTGAATGTCGTTGTCGACAACCTGCGCAAAGGTAACGCCGAGGGCCGCCTGTTCGAGCTGTCCAACATCTATATCCCGAAACAGCAGCCTTTGACCGAGCTGCCCGAGGAGCGCCTGCACCTGGGCTTTGCCGCCTGGGGCAAGGACGAGGACTTCTTCGCCGTCAAAGGTGCCGTCGAGAGCTTTGGCACTGCGTTCGGCGTTGAACTGAGCGTCGAGCGCGCCACCGATGTTGCCTGGCTGCACCCCGGCATTGCCGCTTATATCCTGTGCAAGGGGGAGCGCGTCGGCGTGTTCGGCAAACTGGCTAACGATGTGACCAGCGAATTGAAACTGCCTAAGGACAGCCGCGCCAATCTGAACATCTACCTCGGCGAGATCGACTGGGTCGCCTTCCACGCACTGGTGCCTGCCGCTGTCCATTACCAGCCCATCCCCGAGTTCGCTCCGATTCAGCGTGACCTGGCCCTCGTCGCACCGGAAAGCATGGAGTGCGGCACCCTCGTCACCGAGATGCAGCGTGCCTGCAAGCAGCTGACCAGGGTCGAGCTGTTCGACATCTACCGTGGTGAAAAACTCGGCGCTGACAAAAAGAGCATGGCGTTCAGCCTGTTCTTCCAACCCGGCGATAAGGCCCTGACCCCCGATGAGGTTGACCGCTTCGTCAAGAAGATTCTCGGCAACCTCAAGTTCAAGCTGGGCATCGAGATCCGCGAGTAATCCTGTATCATACAAACCGCTCTGTGCCGCTTGGCGCAGGGCGTTTTTTCGCGGAATTTTGCTTGCATTTTTTCTGGTTCCGTCGTATAGTAAATAGAGACTATCCAGACCGTCACAGGAGAATGATTATGGCAAAAATACACCGCAATGACGCGCCGCTGTACCAGGGCCAGCCCGCGAATCCATACAGCACCGCCACTCTGCCGGAAATTTCCGCCCAGAAGAACGCGGCTGAATTTTACGACCAGGACCACGATGAGGAATTTACCGAGCGCGAGGAGAAAAAGCACCCCAAAAAGCACGCCCAGAAGAACGCGGAGGCCCGCAAGAAAAAGCGAGGCGATCTGGTCTATACGATTGCCATGGTCGTGTTCGCGGTGATTTTCCTGGTCAGCGGCGGGCTGCTGGTCAAGCGCTTTATCGATGATAAAAAGACCGAGAGCGAGTTTGCCGACCTGCAATCGATGATCGATACCTCCGCCACGCCGGAACCGGCCGCAGCAGGGGAGAACGTCAACGCCAACGGTGCCAAGTTTGCCGCGCTGAAAGATAAGAACGCTGACTTCATCGGCTGGATTTCCATTGACGGCACAACGCTGGACTTCCCGGTCATGTACGCGCCCGACAACAAGGATTTCTACCTGCGCCATGACTTCAACAAGCAGTACAGCGTCTACGGCGTGCCGTACCTGGACGAAAAGACCACGCTGGGTGCCAACGCCGAAAGCGAGAACCTTATCATCTACGGCCACAACATGAAGACCGGCACGATCTTCGGCTGCCTGACCGAGTACAAAAAGGCCGCCTACTACCAGGAGCACCCCTACATTGAGTTCGACACACTTTACGGTGACGCAAAATATGAGGTGTTTGCCGCCTTCGCCATCGACGTGGTGAACGATACGTCCTTCGTCTACAACCAGTATGTGGACATGGACGAGAATACCTACAACGCCTATGTGGATGAGGTCCTTTCCCGCAGCGATGTGGACAGCGGCATCCGCCCCAGCTACGGCGAGCAGCTGCTGACCCTCTCCACCTGCGAATACTCGACTGACAACGGCCGCTATGTCGTCGTGGCGCGGCGCGTCAACTCCTGATTTTCATAAGTTTTACAGAATAATACTTAAAAATCTTTTGTGGCAAGCACCAAACGCAGGTAAAATTGCGTTTGGTACTTGCTATTCTTTGTCGGATGTGCTATCCTAATAAATGCGCGATAACTTTTGATTCGTTCTTATATGGTGTAAGAAACCGGAAAGGGAGAATGCGCGCAGCGGGCGGCCGTAGCCCTTGACGGCCGTCCGCTTTTGTTTTTGCAGCGCGTACAAAGGCGCAAAAAATGCACAAAAGTATAGACAAATTGCGCAAGAAAGCATATACTATATAAGTATTTTGATTTTACGCGCTAAAGTATATCAAAACACAGTTACAGTAAGGGAGGATACCTGCTATGTGTGGAATCGTAGGCTTCACCGGTGCGGCGCAGGCCGCGCCCATTCTGCTGGATGGCCTGGCGAAACTGGAATACCGCGGCTATGACTCTGCCGGTCTGGCCGTGCAGAACGCTGCCGGTAAAATCGAGGTCGTCAAGGCCAAGGGCCGCCTGAAGGTTCTGAGCGAAATGACCGACGGCGGCAGCGCGGTCTCCGGCAGCTGCGGCATCGGCCATACCCGCTGGGCTACTCACGGCGAACCGTCCGTCATCAACGCCCACCCGCACTATTCCCGTGACCAGAAAATCGCTGTCGTACACAACGGCATCATTGAAAACTACCTGGAAATTAAAGAGCGCCTGCTGAACAAAGGCTTCACCTTCGTCTCCCAGACCGACACCGAGGTTGTGGCCCAGCTGCTGGACTACTATTACACCGGCGAGTCCGCCGGCAACGCGCTGGATGCCATCACCCGCATGATGGTCCATGTGCGCGGCTCCTACGCGCTGGGCGTGCTGTTTGCCGATGAACCCGGCGTCATCTACGCCGTGCGCAAGGACAGCCCCCTCATCGTCGGCAAGTGCGGGGACGGTGCCATCATCGCCTCCGATGTGCCCGCGCTGCTCAAGTACACCCGCACGGTCTACTACATTGACAATCTGGAAATCGCCCGCATGACACCGGATTCCATCGACTTCTTCAATATCGACAAGGAGCCCATCACCCGCGAGTCCACTACCATCGAATGGGATGCCGAAGCAGCCGAAAAGGGTGGCTACGAGCATTTCATGATGAAGGAAATCTACGAGCAGCCCGCCGCTGTACGCGACACGATCTCGCCTCGCCTGAAGGACGGCCAGATCGATTTGTCTGAACTGGCACTGGACGAGGCTGCCATCCAGAATGTACGCCGCCTCTACATCATCGGCTGCGGCTCGGCTTACCATGTCGGCATGGCCGCGCGCTATGTGTTTGAGAGCCTGGCCCGCATCCCGGTCGAGGTTGACGTCGCCAGCGAGTTCCGCTACCGTAACCCGGTGCTGGAGTCGGATTCCCTCGCCATGGTCATCAGCCAGAGCGGCGAGACCGCCGACACGCTGGCCGCCCTGCGCCTGTGCAAGGAGCGCGGCGTGCGCACCATCGGCATCGTCAACGTTGTCGGTTCCAGCATCGCCCGCGAGGCTGACGCCACCATGTACACCTGGGCTGGGCCTGAAATTTCCGTTGCCACCACCAAGGCGTATAGCACCCAGCTGGCGGCCTGCTATCTGCTGGCTACCGAGTTTGCCCGCGTGCGCGGCACCCTGGCTGACGGCCAGTATGAGCACCTTGTCACCGAACTGGAAGCCCTGCCCGAGAAAATCGAGAAAACGCTTGCCGATAAGGAGCGTATCCAGTGGTTTGCCAGCAAGTACGCCAACGCCAAGGACGCCTTCTTCATCGGCCGCGGGCTGGACTATGCTGTTGCGCTGGAAGGCAGCCTGAAATTTAAGGAAATCAGTTATATCCACTCCGAGGCATTTGCTGCGGGTGAGATGAAGCACGGCCCGATTTCCCTGGTCGAGAACGGCACGCTGGTCGTCGGCATCCTGACCCAGCCGGATCTGTTCGAGAAGTGCGTCTCCAACATGGTCGAGGTCAAGAGCCGCGGAGCATTCCTGATGGGCCTGACCACCTACGGCAATTACAGCATTGAGGACACGGCGGGCTTTACAGTCTACGTGCCCAAGACTGACCCCCACTTTGCCACCAGCCTGTCGGTCATTCCGTTGCAGCTGCTGGCCTACTATGTCAGCTGCGCCAAGGGCCTGGACGTTGATAAACCCCGCAACCTGGCCAAGAGCGTGACGGTCGAATAAGTAAATTCGTCTGTTTTACCAAAATTTTCTGCCTAATTTTATACAACATTAGCCCCATTTGCCCGCCGAAAAGTAGGACAGATGGGGTTCTTTTGTGCTATAATAAATAAGTATAGCGATTTTATCGGGCCCCTCAAACAGGGGACACCCAGAATATAGAGTTTATGGTAGAGGAAAAACAGATGCAACAAGATGTAAACAAACAAATCATAAAGGGTCTGCCGCGCCGCATTGCCTTGATGCTGCTGGACTGCTGCCTGATCGTTGTCTGCTACTGGCTGGCGGTCATGCTGCGCTTCGACAGCGGCGACGCCTACCGCCGCGTGGAAATTCTGCGCGCCATGGCCCCCATGCTTTTGTACGTGCTGCCCATCTACATGATCGTGTTCTGGTTTGGCGGCCTGTATGAGATCATGTGGGAGTACGCCGGTATGCGCGACCTGGCCCGCCTGACCTGCCTATCCGGGTTGGCAACAGGGCTGATCATGCTGTTTGATTTGATTTACCATAACCGCCCTATTTCCGGCGCGGTGCTGATTTTCGGTGCAGTGTTCAACACGGCGGCCATCTCGG
Source organism: Gemmiger sp. (assembly GCF_057431175.1). Lineage (NCBI taxonomy): Bacteria > Bacillati > Bacillota > Clostridia > Eubacteriales > Oscillospiraceae > Gemmiger > Gemmiger sp. The sequence continues at coordinate 55,560 of NZ_DBMDDV010000015.1, forward strand.
GCGTTCGCTTTCTCTGGCGGTTGATACGCACCGTGCAGACGGCCAAAGCTACCAAGCCGGAGGACAACACGCCACTGCTCATCGTCGGTGCGGGCAACGCCGGTGCTTGGGCTGTCAACCTGTGCAAGAACAAGAACCAGAGCTTCGGCAACCCGGTCTGCATAGTGGACGACGACCTGACCAAAAAAGACCTGCGCGTGCAGGGCGTACCGGTGCGGGGTACGATTTCCGATATTCCCGAGTTGGTGCGCAAGTACCACATTATGGAAATCGTCATCGCCATCACCACCGTGAAAGGCGACCGTTTGAGCGAAATCATCAACCTGTGCAATTCCACCCACTGCCGCGTGCGGATGATCAGTGACCCCCAGGCCGTGGACGAGAACGGCAACCCGGTGGCCGCAGGTTTCCGCGAACTGAACACGGCAGACTTCCTCTCCCGCGACGAAATTCAGCTGAACAACGCCCAGATTTCCGAGTACCTGCATGACAAAGTCGTGCTGGTCACGGGCGGCGGCGGTTCCATCGGCAGTGAGCTTTGCCGCCAGATCATGCGCTACCAGCCCCAGCGGCTGCTGATTTTTGATATCTACGAGAACTGTGCCTATGAGCTGGAAACCGAGCTGAAAAACAAGTACGGTGCCGATGCCCCCATCATCACCTTGATTGGTTCCATTCGTGACAAAGCGCGCCTGGACGAAGTATTTGAAACCTACCATCCGTCGGTCGTGTTCCATGCAGCCGCCCACAAGCATGTGCCGCTTATGGAAATCAGCCCCGCTGAGGCCGTCAAGAACAACGTGTTCGGCACGAAAAACCTGCTGACTTCTGCCGCTGAACACGGCGTTGAGCGCTTCGTCCAGCTTTCTACCGATAAGGCCGTCAACCCCACCAACGTCATGGGCTGCACCAAACGCCTGTGCGAAATGCTCATCCAGACCTTCTCACGCGGTACAACGATGACCTGTGTGGCCGTCCGCTTCGGTAACGTGCTGGGCAGCCACGGCAGCGTTATCCCACTGTTTGAGGAGCAAATCAAGCGCGGCGGTCCGGTCACCATCACCCACCCGGACATTGTGCGCTACTTTATGACCATCACCGAGGCTGCACAGCTCGTTTTGCAGGCGGGCGGCCTTGCCAAGGGCGGCAGTATCTACGTGCTGGACATGGGCGAACCGGTCAAAATTATGGATCTCGCCAACCGACTGATTCGCTTCTACGGGTATGAGCCGGGCGTGAATATGCAGGTCAAAATCACCGGCCTGCGCCCCGGCGAGAAACTGTACGAGGAACTGCTCATGGACGCCGAGCGGGACAAGATGGGGAAAACGGCCCACAACAAAATTTTTATCGCACCGCCCATGCAGATCGATTTGGAAAAATTCTACACCAATCTGCAGAAGCTCAAGGACTCCGCCAAGCACAACGATGATGAAGTCGTCGACGTGCTGCAGGAGATGGTCCCGACCTACCATCCCAACCGCCGCGTGCGCGCAGACCACACCGTTGTAGCCGCCACCGGCAACACGGCGCTTTTCTCCAAGGAGGAAGTCGCCCGCAAATTGCAGGAAAGCGAACATAAGGAGGGCTGACCCCATGTACGAGCGTTATATCAAGCGTCTGCTGGACATTATCCTCTCACTGGCCGCCACGATTATTTTGGCTATCCCCATGGGTATTGTGGCGCTCTGGATCAAAATTGACTCGCCGGGCCCAGTGTTTTTCAAGCAGCGCCGCGTCGGCAAGGACAAGACCCACTTCAATATTTTAAAGTTCCGCACGATGCGCGGTGACACGCCCCATGACGTGCCCACCCATCTTTTGAAGAATGCCGACAGCTACATCACCAAGAGCGGCGCTTTCCTGCGCAAGACGAGCCTGGACGAACTTCCCCAAATCTACAACATCCTGGCCGGGCAGATGAGCGTCATCGGCCCGCGGCCGGCGCTGTACAACCAGTATGATTTGATTGAAGCCCGCGACAAGGTCCACGCCAACGATGTGCGCCCCGGCCTGACCGGTCTTGCACAGGTCAACGGCCGCGACGAGCTGCCCATCGATATAAAGGCACGCTACGACGGTGAATACGCCGCCCATGTAACCTTCTGGCAGGATGTGAAAATCTTCTTTCACAGCATCACCTACGTGTTTGAACGGCGTGGCGTTGTCGAGGGCGGCACCGGTGCGATGAACCAGACAAAAGAGGAAAATCCGTCAAAATGACGGACGCTGTACCCGCCGCAAACATAGCGGTGGGTACATTTTTTGTGCTGATTTGAAAAATGTACAAGAAAATCTTGCGATTTTAGTGAAAATATGTTGCAAAAGCCAACTGAATTGTGTAAAATATACATTATGAAGTTTTGGTTTTCGGGCAGATTACCAAACGGCAATTTTGCCAAACACCCATAGCCCGCACTGCACACCGGTGCAGACTGTCTAAATAACAGCAAAAGGGGAGTCACATATTATGGCAAACAGGGTATTCCAGAATGTGGTCTACCAGATGAAAGACGCAGTGGATCGTGTTGTCGGCGTCATTGATGAGACCGGCACCGTCATTTCCTGCTCTGAACTGGGGCAGATCGGCGAAGTGCGTGAGGGCGTTGCAGCCGTGCGTCAGACTGCCGGGGATGCTTTTGTGCGTGATGGCTATGCCTATCACCAGTTCTCCAACGCAAAGCACAACGACTATGCTGTCTTTGTCGAGGGCACCGACACCACGGCTGAGCAGTTCGCCGCTATGCTGTCCATCAGCCTGCAAAGCATCAAGCAGTATCACGACGAAAAATTCGATAAGACGAACTTCATCAAGAACGTCGTGCTCGACAACATCCTGCCCGGCGATATCTACGCCAAGGCGCGGGAACTGCACTTCGTCTCCGACGTGCAGCGTGTTGTGCTGCTGATTCGCGTGACCTCCGGCAACGATATTTCCGCCTACGATGTCGTCAGCGGCCTTTTCCCGGACAAACAAAAAGACTTCGTCTTTAACATCAGCGAGACGGACACCGTCCTTGTCAAGGAAATCAAGCCCGACAACAACACCCGCGATATGGAAAAGCTGGCGGCCTCCATCGTCGACACTTTGCAGGGCGACCACTATATCAAGGCGGTCGTCGGCATCGGCACACCCATCGGCAACATCAAAGACCTGGCCTCCAGCTTCAAGGAAGCACAGATTGCTATGGAAGTCGGCAAGGTGTTCGACACCGAGCGCCAGGTCATCAGCTATGACCATCTGGGCATTGCCCGCCTGATCTATCAGCTGCCCACGACGCTCTGCGAGGCTTTCCTGCGCGAGGTATTCAAGCAGGAGAGCATTGACTCCCTCGATGCCGAGACGCTGTTCACCATCCAGCGCTTCTTTGAAAACAACCTGAATGTCTCCGAGACGAGCCGCGGGCTGTTCGTCCATCGCAACACGCTGGTCTACCGTCTGGAGAAGATTCGCAAGCTGACCGGCTTGGATCTGCGCAACTTTGACGACGCTATCGTTTTCAAGGTAGCCCTGATGGTCAAGAAATATCTGTCTGCCAACCCGGCCAAGTATTGATTTTAATAAAACTTTCACAGATAGAAACAGCGCTGCGCAACGATGCGGCGCTGTTTTTGCTATTTTTGTCATTTCCTGTCACTTGACCGGGCGCGGCAATCATGGTATTCTATTATATGTATGACTGTAACCATAACAGCAAGAGCCGCGCGGCGGCAGGAGAACCCCGAATGATCGAATTTGAACACGTTTATAAAACCTATGAGACGCACAACGACGAGAACGTTGCGCTCGAGGATATCAATATCCATATCGAAGAGGGCGAGTTTGTCTTTATCCTGGGACATTCCGGTGCGGGCAAATCCACTTTTTTAAAGCTCATCCAGATGGAAGAAAAGCCCACGAAGGGAAAGGTCTTTATCAACGGCCAGGACCTGACCCGTATTCGTCGGCGCAAGGTACCCTATCTGCGCCGCCAGATGGGCGTTGTGTTCCAGGACTTCCGCCTGATTCCGACGATGACGGTCTACGAGAACGTTGCTTTTGCCATGCGCGTGACGAATATCTCGACTAAGAAGATTCGGGACCGTGTACCGTTCGCGCTCTCCCTTGTCGGTTTGGAAGATAAGATGGATCGTCTGCCAGATGAACTCTCCGGCGGCGAGCAGCAGCGTGTGGCCGTTGCCCGCGCCCTGGCCCACGGCCCCAAGCTCATCATTGCAGACGAGCCCACGGGCAACATCGACCCGGAAATGTCCATGGACATTATGCAGCTGTTCGAGGCTATCAACAAGGTCAACATCACCGTTGTCGTCGTCACCCACGAGCACGAACTGGTCCACAAGCTGGCCCGCAAGTACGGCAACCGCGTCATTACGCTGGCCAACGGCATGGTCGCGTCCGACACGGCCCACCCGGAGGCCGCCCGCCGCTACGCCGCTGCCATGGCCGAGCGCGAAGCCGACGAGTACGATGACTACGACGAGGATTGATTTTTAACAAAGAGGGGACACCATGCGTTTTTCCAGCTTTACCTATCTGGTCGGCCAGGGACTGCACAACCTGCGGGCCAATCGGCTGATGACTTTTGCCTCTATGGGTGTGCTGACCGTCTGCATGCTGCTGATTGGTGCGGCCTACCTACTGGGCGTCAACATTGACGCCATGGTGGCGTACATCGGCGACCAGAACGAGACTGTCGTCTATATGGACGACAACGCCACCGACGAGCAGATTGCCGCTGCAGACGCCGCCATCCGCAGCACCCCCCATGTGGTGGGCGTGACCTATATGTCGCCCCAGGACGTGCTTGCCACCTACGGCGACATGCTGGCTGACTACACGAACCTGCAGCAGGTTTTCGAGAATGACAACCCGTTCACCCCGAACTACCGCGTCGCGGTGGACAGCCCCGATGATATCGAGAGCGTCTCGGCCCAACTGCTGCAAATCGATGGCGTTGCCAGTGTCAATGCGCCGCTGGCTATGGCCGATACCTTCACGTCCCTGCAGCGGGTCATCAATTACGCCTGCTACGGCATCGTGGCGGTGTTGGCCATCGTCTCCATCGTCGTCATCAACAACACCATCAAAATCACTGTCTTTAACCGCCGCAAGGAGATCGGTATTATGAAGCTGGTGGGTGCCACCAACGGCTTCATCCGCTTTCCATTCTTTGTCGAGGGCGTGACCTCCGGCCTGATTTCGGCAGGTATCGCCTCCGGCATCGTCTGCGGTGCATACTATGCGCTCTGCCGCTGGTATGCCGAGAATCCGTCCAACCTCTCCCAGATGTTCGGCGGCTCCCTCGTGCCGCTGGAACAGGTGTGGTATTACATTGTAGGCGGCTTTGTCGTGCTGGGCTTTGTGCTCTGCGGCCTTGGCACTGCAACCAGCATCCGCAAGCATCTGAACGTATAACAGGGGATACCGGAAAGTCAAGATACCATGAAACATTTTTCGCACGGAAAAAAGTTTATCTCGCTGCTGCTCAGTGTCGCCGTCGCCATGACCATGACACTGTCCACCGTCATGACGCCGTTGGCCGCAACCACCAGCGTCAACGACCTTCGTCAGAAATTGCAGGAATTACAGACGAAGCAGGATGAACTCGACAAGCAGCTCAAAAACGCCCAGAGCAACAAGGCCGACGCCGAGGCACAAAAGGCGCAGCTGGAACAGCAGCGTGAACTTATACTGAGCCAGATCAACAACCTGGCCCAACAAATCGGTGACCTGGACAGTGAGATCGTCAACAAGCAGGACGAGATTGACCAGAAGCAGCAGGAGGTTGACCAGAAGCAGGCCGAGTACGACCAGCGCTGGGAGGATTTCAAGGGCCGCATGAAAGCCATGCAGCGCCTCAACGACGGCGGCTCTATCGCGCTGCTTTCCAGCGCCACCAACCTGTACCAGCTGCTGACCTTTGCCAACACGCTGGAGCAGATCGTCGCCAAGGACGAACAAATCTGCCAGCAGCTTGAGGACGAGCACAACGAACTGGAACAGCAGAAAGCTGACCTTGAGCAGGCAAAAGCCGACCTTGAGGCCACACAGGCCGATTTGGAATCCCAGCGCACCGCCCTGAACGGCAAGACCAGCGAGCTGGCCCAGAATATCTCCCAGACCGACGCCAGCATTTCGGCAGCAGACGCGGAGATCGAAGCCAACAAAGCTGCGCTGATCGAGGCTAACAAGGCTGTAGATAAGGCCGCTGCCGAGCTGGACGCCGCGCTGAACGCCGCGAACCAGGCCTACGGCAATGCGTCCATCCAGTGCTCGCTGGATTTTGGTCGCCCGCTGGCTACCTATAAGTACGTTTCCTGCTATTTCGGCGGCAACGGCCACCGCGGCACCGACTATGCCGCACCGGGCGGCACCGAAATTTACGCCGTTTCCGGCGGCGTTGTCACCGCCGCGGCCTACCATTACAGCTGGGGCTACTATGTCCAGGTCTACCATGGCAAGGACGACAACGGCAACACCTACTCGACGTTGTACGCTCACATGAATAGCGCCCCTGTTGTCAGCGTGGGGCAAAATGTTTCCAAGGGACAGGTTCTGGGCTATGTTGGTTCCACCGGCAATTCCACGGGCAACCACCTGCACTTGGAGATGAAGGTCAATAACGTCCTGGTCAATGTCATGAATTATCTCTCTTAAACGAAAGGGGAGTTTGCTATGAAACCGCAGAAGCATAAGACCTCCGTGCGCATTTTTTGCCTGGTGGTCGCCGTTCTGATGGTGCTGAGCCTTTTCTCTACGGTAATTTTCTCGCTTGCCTACGGGGCATAAAACGCAAAAACAGTAAGGAGCCATCAGACCCATGAGCAAAAAAATCAGTCTTGGCGTGGCCGCCACGATTGCCATTATCGCAATGGCCGTCACCTTCTCGCTGACGATGGTCGTATCGATGAAAATGTTCAACACCACCGTTTCCAGTGTCAAAAATAAGGAGCGTCAATACAACAAGCTCTCCGAAATCGACCGCTTCGTCCGTTCGGAAGAATTCTTCACCATCGATGAGGATACGCTGAACGACCGCCTGGCTGCCGGTTATATGAACGGCATCAACGATAAGTACGCCGTCTACTACACCGCCAAGGAGTACAGCGAAAAGCAGGCCGTCGAAAAAGGCACCCTAACCGGCATCGGCGTGGCCGTCGTCAATGACGCCTCCTCCGGCTACGCCCGCATTATCCGCCTGTATGATAACTCACCTGCGGCCGAGGCTGGTATGCAGGTCGGCGGCTTTATCACCGCCATCAATGATGAGTCCACTCGCAATATCACGTCCAGCGCACGCTTGACCTCCAAACTGCTGGGCGAAGAGGGCACGACCACCGCCGTCACCTACCTGACGCCCGACCGCCAGGAGCAGCAGTTCAACCTCGTACACTCTAACTACAAGACGCCTTCGATTTACGCCGCCCAGATGGTCGCGGATACCTGCGGCTATATCCGCATCGATTCCTTCTCTGCCGGCACAGCCAGTGAGTTTAAATCCGCTGTGGACGATTTGCTGCAGCAGGGTGCGACTGCGTTTGTCTTTGACCTGCGTGACAACACCGGCGAGAACTTGAACGCAGCCCTGGTCGCCGCTGATTATTGTGTGCCCTCCGGTGATATTGCCAAAAAGCAGGACAAGGACGGCACCGTGACTACGCTGCGTATGTCCGACGAAGATGAAATCACCGTCCCGATGGTCTGTCTGGTCAACGGCAGCACGGCGGGCAGTGCAGAGCTGTTTGCCAACGCCCTGCGCAAGATGGGCGGCGCGACCATCGTCGGCACCAAGACTGCCGGCAAGGGCGTTGTGATGAGCGATGCCCAGAGCTTTTCCGACGGCTCTGCCGCCTATATCACAGTCGGCCTGCTACTGGACAATGAAGACCAAACTTGGAACGGCGAGGGCCTGAGCCCGGATATTGATGCCTCGCTGTCCGTCGACGAGCAGAATGCCTACTACGATTACACCCTCAACACTGACCCGCAGATCAACAAGGCCGTCAACGCGGCCATGACGCTGACCGGCCAGAATTGAACCTCTTGACCATGGGGAAAGGAAGTCCGCCGTGCCCACACTGACCGATTTGTCTACCATCCGTGACCTGTGCGCACGGTACGATTTTGCCCTGTCCAAGGGCTTTGGCCAGAACTTTATCATCAACCCCGGCATCTGCCCTCGCATCGCCGAGGCCGCCGGTATCGGCCCCGGCTGGGGTGCGCTGGAAGTCGGCCCCGGCATCGGTGTATTGACCGAACAGCTCTGCAAGCGTGCGGATAAGGTCGTCTCCATTGAGGTCGACAAACGTCTGCCGCCCCTGCTGGAAGAGACGATGGCTGATTACGACAACTTCAAGCTCGTCTTAAACGATGTGCTGAAGGTCAACTTGAAAGCTCTGCTGGCGGAAGAGTTTGGCGATAAGCCGGTGGCTGTCTGCGCCAACCTGCCGTACTACATCACCAGCCCGATTTTAATGCGCCTGCTGGAAGAAAAGCTGCCCATCCGCAACATTACCGTCATGGTGCAAAAGGAGGCCGCACAGCGCCTGTGTGCTGCCCCTGGCACGCGGGACGCGGGTGCCATCAGCTACGCCGTGGCCTATTACGCTGAGCCGAAACTGCTGTTCAGCGTTCAGCCCGGCAGCTTTTACCCGGCCCCCAAAGTGACCAGCGCCGTCATCCGCCTGGATGTGCGCGAGAAGCCCGCCGTACAGGTACCCAACGGCGACGAGGCCGCCTTCTTCGCCCTCATCCGTGCGGCCTTCTCCCAGCGCCGCAAGACTGCCGCCAACGCCATTGCCAACGGCCTGCACCTGCCCAAAGCCCAGGTCATAGCTGCTTTGCAAGCTGCTAATCTCGACGAGCGCGCCCGCCCTGAGCAGCTGACACTGGAAGATTATTGTGCATTGCAGACAGCAATGATGCAGGAATAACGATTAAGCCATTGACAAACAGGGCTTATTTGTGTTAAACTAAATAAGTTCCCGCTAGTATAGCACAATTGGCAGTGCAGCTGATTTGTAATCAGCAGGTTGTAGGTTCGAGTCCTATTACTAGCTCCAAAGGAGTGTGTACTTACATTGTAAAGTATGGTTGTAAAGGATAGAATAATCGCGTAGAATCAACAAAACTACAGATTGTTCCATAGTTTACAGATAATCCTTTACAGATTTTGTACACGCCGAAAATGAAAGACCTCACGCTGTATATTTATTCAGCGTGGGGTCTTTTGTTTTAGACTAAAAAACCATTGGCTCATGCCTTAATGAACGTTGAATTTATAGTCGGATGAGTTTGTCCTCGGTGAGTTTCTGATAAGCACCAAGGAGCTTTTGATGGCTTTCATTAAGTTCTTTATATTCTTGCTTTATATGCTGATTTTCGTTTGCTAGACGACGTGAACGGTTTTGAGCTTTTTTCAGAGCCTCTTTTAGAATTTCCTGCTCTCGCAAAAGTTCCTCAATGCTTTTTGTGTCACTTCTGTTTTGCTTAGGAGCAAATTCCGGAAATTTTTTCAAATGCTCGCTAATTGCTGGATTGTTCAACGTAACGCGGCTTACACCACTTTCTCTACTAATCGAAGACCTATTAACGGTTTGATGCGTGTCTATGAGGTAGTTGTACGCATCATCTATTCGTCTTAATGTTTCTTGACGCATACTTTCTTGGTACGCTTTGATTCCGGAACGAGTATCTTTAGTTTCATTATTCATACTGAATAGTCTCCTTTTACTTCATGAAAGATTGCTTTCTATTCTAGCAAGACATTTTTTGTATAGACGAATCATTTCCTCATTGTGCGTAAGAACTTTACTGTCCCCATGCCTCTTAATTATTTGTTGGTTTCGTTTTGATAGTAAATCAATCGCGGCTGAGAAAAAATCTCTGCATGCAGGGTCTGGGGAGAATGATTCGCAAGCGATACATTTTTCGAATTGTGGTTTGCAATTATCATTACGACATATACCGTATCCGGGAATGATTCTTGTATTCGGTTCGTCAAGAAGACGACTATACTTGAATGACGGAACCTGTAGGCATGTTACTTTTTTCTGTTCCCCAAATAGTGGTATCT
>NZ_DBMDDV010000042.1:0-9709 GCF_057431175.1 Gemmiger sp.
ATGAATTACTTGTAAAATTTGGAATTGATTATCGTGGGTTTCCAAACCCACGTTCAAGGTTCCACAAGTTTCAGTTTTGTTCAATTTTCAAGGTCCTGCTGCGCTATCGCGTCTCCGTGATAGCTTGTATATTATATATCAGAAACGCTTGATTGTCAAGGGGTTTTCTGAAAGTTTTTTGAAGAATTTCTTCTTCAAAAAACATATACAGGCTGTTATGAAGCGCTTTTCGCGGCGTGTCCGCCGCGAGACAGCTTGATTATTATAGCAAGGAGTATGACTCTTGTCAACAGTTTTTTCGGATTTTTTGACAAATTTTGAGAGTGATTTTTGGACAAAGTGTATATTGGGGTGGTGGGTGGTGATAGGTACAAGGGGTTGCGATGGGAAGGTGGGGCGGGCGGCATGTATGCCGCCCCTACACGGGCGACCTGGCGGGAGTAAGGGGCAATAAAGGCAATGTGCAGCGGAGGGTCAAGTCCCCTTCCTGCAATATGAAAGATTAAATTGCAGTAACGGCAAGGTGGAGGGCCGGGCATGCCCGGCCCCTACGGCGCAACAGATGGGGAAAGTTGGTGATGCGGGAAGGTGGGGCGGGCGGCATGTATGCCGCCCCTACATGGGCGACCTGGCGGGAGTAAGGGGCAATAAGGGCAATATGCGGCGGAGGGGCAAATTTCCTCCCTACAATATGGAAGATTAAATTGCAGTAACGGCAAGGTGGAGGGCCGGGCATGCCCGGCCCCTACCGAGTGGTAAATGGATAAGTTTACGCTATATGTTTCAACATTGTTTGGCTGACGTTGTGGAAAAGTCTTGCAATTTGTACCTTATTATAATAGTATAAAGACAATATGTTTGAAATGAGGTTTTCCCATGATCCTGGCATTGAATATTGGCAACTCCAACATTACGTTCGGCGGGTATACGCCGGACGGCAAGCTGGTGTTTTCGTCGCGGCTGTTTGCGGACACCGCACTGAGCAGCGATGAGCTGTTATATAAAATCGTAAATATGTTGGCCCTGTATGGGGCGGAGCCGCAGCAGATCACAGCGGTCATCTTTTCCAGCGTGGTGCCGGCGCTGACGCCGCGCCTGCGCGAGGCCCTGCGCAAGATGTGCGAGTGCCAGATCATGGAGGTCGGCCCCGGGCTGAAAAGCGGGGTGCGTATCCGCATGGATAACCCGGCCCAGCTGGGCGGCGAGCTGCTGTGCGCCATCGTGGGTGCGCTGCAGCACTGCACGCCACCTTGTGTGGTGGTGAACTTTGACACCGCCACCACGCTGCTGGCCGTGGATACCACCGGTGCGCTGGTGGGCGGCGCGATTTTGCCCGGGCCGCAGTGCTCGCTGGGGGCGCTGATCCGCAACACAGCGCAGCTGCCCCAGGTGGAGCTGGAGGCCCGCCCCCGCAAGCTGCTGGGAACCAACACGGCGGACTGCCTGCACAGCGGCATCGTGTACGGCACGGCGGCCATGCTGGACGGCATGGTGGCGCAGATACGCGGTATGCTGGGGGCCAGCGAGGCCCCGGTCGTGGCGACAGGCACGCTGCCGGACAGTGTGCGTGCGGCCTGCACGACCGAAATACACTACCGTGAGACGCTGATTCTGGAAGGTTTGTATGTGATTTGGAAGAAGAATGCGCGGAAGTGAGTTATAAGGCTAAGGCTGGCGGAGCAGAGCCCCGCCCCTACGGTTCGCTAAAAGGGTAAGCTGCAATAATGATAAGGCTGCGGGCCGGGCATACCCGGCCCCTACTTTATTTTTATAAATGGGTATGTTATAATGCATTATGTATATTTCTGTACAAATTCATAGAGAAAGGGCATTTATCATCACCCATGCAACATTTTAAACAAATCAACTGGAAGAAATTTCTCTTACAGGGGGTACTCCCCTGCCTGCTGGCTGTGGCGGTCGGGTTTATCTCCCGCTATCAGCTGGAATTATCCGACGGCGTCACGCCCAGCTTTCTGGAATTGCAGTGGCCGCTCTACGCGCCGCTGAACGCCCTGACGGCCTTCTGCCTGACGCTGATCCTGTTTGCCGTGCTGGGCAAGTGGAGCCACGCCACCGGCATTTCCGGCGCAGTGTTCACCGTTATCGCGCTCATCAACTACTATACCCGCGACCTGCACGGTTCAGCGCTGATGCCCCAGGACATCTTAAACCTAGGCACCGCCGCTGAGGTCATGGGCAGCTACACGCTGAAAATCACGAAAGACGTTGTGACCATCGCCCTGCTCTACCTGCCGATTCTGGCAATCGCCTTTGTGCAGGCGCAGCTGGTCAAGGGCGCCCCCAAGCACGCCAGCTGGAAGATGCGCGGCGTGCGCGTGGCGGGCAGTGCGCTGGGCGTGTTCCTCGTCATGTTCTTCGGCTACTTCGGGCCTGTGACCATCAAGCCCAAGACCACCTACGGCTGGGCGTGGCAGAACACCTACTACACCTACGGCTACCTGGCCGGAACCATCGAGGCCACGAGCCTGATGTCCGACCCCATCATCGAACCAGAAAACTACACTGACACTGCCGTGCAGACCGCCGCACAGAAAGCCGGTGACTACGTGGCCCCCGCCAGCCCCGAGAGCGCCGAGGACTACCCCGACGTCGTGCTGATCCTTTCCGAGAGCTTCTACGACTTTGACCTTGTGACCGACCTGCAGGCCGACACCGACATTATGCCGGTCACGAAAAACCTGCCCAACTCGGTCTACGGCCACACGATCAGCCCCCACGTGGGCGGCGGCACCAACTCGACCGAGTATGAGATGTTGACCTCCAACTCGCTGATCCTGATGCCCAGCATCACGCCGTTCAACTGGCTGAACCTGTACAATTCCAACAGCATCGTCAGCTACCTGAAGGGCCTGGGCTACTCCACGATGGCCGCCCACCCCTACACCAACTCCAACTACCGCCGCGACTCTGCCTGGCTGGCCATGGGCTTTGACGAGACGCACTTCCAGGACGACTTCACGAGCCAGGAATACTATGGCAGCCGCCCCTACCAGACGGACTCCGCCACCTACCGGGATTGGGAGAAGATGTACGAGGCCATGCCCGAGGACAAGCCCCGGTTCAGCTTCTTAGTCTCCATCCAGAGCCACGGCGACTACGATATGAACGATGCTTCGCTTGATATTGTCCACGCGGGCACCGACTACGGCGAGTACGATGAGCTGATGGACGAGTACCTGAGCTGCATCAAGATGACCGACGCCGCCGTGCAGGAGCTGTGCGACTATTTCACCGAGCAGTACGAAAAGACCGGCCGCAAGGTCATTGTAGCCATGGCCGGCGACCACGCGCCCAGCTTTGTCAAGCATGTGGCTGACGCGAGCTTTGCCGCCACCGACAACGATTTGCAGATTTTGGAGCGCAGCACGCCGTTCTTCATCTGGGCGAACTACCCGCTGGAGCACACGGCCGCCGCCACCAGCACCACCGACCCGCTGAACCGCATGGACATGGTGATGCTGACCCCCACCCTGTTGCAGCAGGCTGGGCTGCCGCTGAGCGATTATTATAAGTATCTGCTGGAAATGAAGCACAACACGCCGGTCGTGACCGCCGCCAACGACTACATGAAGGTGGACGGCACCACAGCCGAGTACGGCACAGACCCCGCGCTGGACGAGTGGGCCAAGGGCTACCTGGCGCTGGAATACAACAACATTGGTGTGCACGCCAAGCGTGACCAGAGCATTTTTACCCCCGCAGAATAACTGGGAGGAATCCGTATGACAGGTCTTAGACGAACCTTGCGCGACCGCCGCGGCTTTACGCTGGTGGAGTTGGTGGTGGTGCTGGTGATTTTGGGCATAACGGCGAGCTTCGCCGTGCCCGCGCTGACCGGGTACATTGACACCAGCAAGGAGAAAAAGGCCGTCAGCGAGGCGCAGGCGTGCGTGATGGCGGCGACGGATTTGGGGGCCGCACAGTACGCAGATGAACAGAAAAAAGCCGTCGAGGCTAAATTTGGTGGAAGTGCCACCCTAGGCAACCTGGGTGGTTGGATCACTCTTCTCCAAAGCACAGACGCCCCTGCCGTTACCTCTGGTGAAGTGGCCTTGACGGAGGGGCGCGGCCAATATTACCTGCATACTACAAGCCAGCCTTCCGGCAATATGCCCATGACCAAGATGTATGAAATTGTGCCCGATATCTTGAGCCGGGCCGATGTGAGTGGCTCCGTTGAGGAACTTACCTTCAACACCGAAGGTGTGCTGCACTATCTGGTCTACAAGAATGCAGATGGTATTATCGTCGTATATACGAATGACAGCAGCACAACCACGGTAAAAAGTGACGACAACAATGTTGTGACCGTGCCGACGCCGAAAGCGACGGATGCTCCCACAGACCAGCCAGACGAAGAAAAATCTTATACAGGAACCGACAAAGAAAATAAAGTCCACAAAAATTAGCACCAGGTCGGCAAAAACAAGTACACCATAGAATAACTCTGTTTAACGCCACACCGCCCCTTGCATGGCAGCCATGCAGGGGGCGGTGTTTATTTTTCTTATTTTCCAGGGTACGTTCAGCCTGCGGCAAACGCGCCCCTCATCCGGCCCTTTGGGCCACCTTCCCCCTAAAGGGGGAAGGCTTTCTACTCAAACTCTTTCCAGTAAATTTCTGCGCTTCTGGTCATTTCCTGGGAAAAGTCGCTGGCGTATTTGCGGTTGCAAAAGGCGGTGACGGCTTTATCAAAGTCGTAGTCGGGCTGGCCGTTGGCGACGGCGCGGGCGGTGAAGTCGGTGCGCAGCTCGTCGGGGGTGCGGTCGCGGTAGGTGTTCTCGCAGACGACGGCGGCCTCGGCAAAGCGGGCGGGCTTGGGGCGGCGCTGCTGCTGTTCGGTCGGGCGGCCAAACACCAGCATACAGGCGGGCACCACAAAATCCGGCAGGTGCAGCGCGTCCCGCATGGCCTCGACGTTCTCGATGACGTCACCAATGTAGCAGCTGCCGATGCCCATAGATTCCGCGGCGACGACGGCGTTCTGCGCAGCGATGCAGGTGTCGGCCATAGCCAGCATCAAATCGCCCGCGCCGGGCTTGCGCACGTCCTCGATGCCCGCCGCATGGTAGGCGTTCAGCCAGCGGCGGCAGTCGGCCAGGAACACCAGTACCAACGGCGCTTTGGCGATGAACGGCTGGTGGTCGCACAGGTCCGCCAGCGTGGCTTTCAGCGCCGGGTCGGTGATATCCAGAATCGTGTACAGCTGCTGGTTGCCCGCCGTGGGTGCCTGGAACGCTGCGTTCAGGATGGCCGCCCGCTCGTCCGGCGTGACGGGGTCGGGGGTGAATACCCGCACGCTTTTGCGGGCGGTGAGGGCGGATAAAATCGTATTTTGGATCATAGAAAATCTCCCTTTTTATAAACCAGCAGGGGCAAGGCATACCTTGCCCCCAACCTTGCTGTGCTTACGGCAAAGTTGAGGGCCGGGCATACCCGGCCCCTACAATCTCTGCTTATTTTTTCTTCTTCATAAACTTCGCCAGCAGCGTATCCAGCATGCTCAGCACCTCGCGGATGTTCATGACGCAGACCACCGCGGTGATGCCTACCACCGGCAGGGCCCAGCGCTCCAGGTTCATCATGCACCAGATCTCGCCCAGCACCAGCGCCAGGTTCAGCACCAGCCACGCGGGGTGGAAGTCTATTTCCAGCAGCCCGCGTGTGGAGTAGGCGCGCAGCAGGAACACCAGCATCAGGCTCAGGAAGCTGGCCGGGGTAACGCCCCACGGCCCCCAATGCAGAATGAACAGGTAGTTCAGAATCAGGTTCAGCACCGCGCCCGCCAGCATCGTGAACAGCGACCCGGTCGACCGCTTATACACGACGTAGATGCTGTTCAAAAACTGGTTCAGGCAGGTCAGCATCGAGCAGAGCGTCAGGAACGGCACGAACGTCCAGGCGTCGAAATATTCGGCCTTGAACACCCGCATGAGCACCTGGCACAGCATGATGATACCCGCCACGCAGCAGAACAAAACGCTGGCATACACGCGGAAAATTTTGGAGAAAAACGCCTCGCGGTCGGTCTCCTCGGTCACGGCGGAGAGCTGCCATGCCTCGTAGAAGATGCTGCCCAGGATCGTGATGATCTGCGGCAGGAAGTACCCCGCCGACAGCAGGCCGACCCAGTGGTTGCCGCTGCGGCCGCCATAGTTCTCGCACATGCCCTGCACAAAGAACATATCGCTGGCGTTGATGATCCAAAAGCTGATGGACGCCGGGATCATCGGCAGGCAGTAGCGCAGCATATCCTTCCACAGCGCCGTGTTGAACGCTTTGGGTTTGAAGTACCGCCAACACCCGCCCGCGATGAACACAAACACCATGGATGTCAAATCGGCCAGCGCGTTTGCCAGCAAAAAGCCGGTCGCGCCCATTTTAAACACGCTGAGGAACAAGAGATAATACAGCAGCAGACTCAGCGTCGTCAGCACGCCGTCTATCGCCACCAGCCGGTTCAGCATCCGCGCGCGGATGAACTGGGTACACAGCGTGCGCAGGCAGCTTGCCAGCACGCAAAGGTACAAAAAGCCCAGATATTCCGCCGCATTGGGTATCAGCCGCACCAGCGGCATGGCCAGCAGCAACACCACAAAGCCCAGGCTGATCGTAGCCGCGCCGTTGACGAACACGCTGGATTTGTCGGTTTCCTTATCCAGGCCAAACCGGATGACCGCGTAGGCCACGCCCAGGCTGACCACCGGGATGAGCAGGTTGGTGGCCTGCTGCAAAAGGCTCGACACGCCCATGACATCCGGCGAGTCCAGCGCGTAGCTCAAGTACGGCCGGATGAAGAAGCTGAGCAGCTTGGAGCTGAAGTTGGAGATGGCAAACAACAGCGTATTGCTGACAAGCGTCGTGTATTTTTTCTGTGGAGATGGCAAGATAGGACCTCCCTTTTGGATGTTATTGGATTGTAAGGGCGCGGCATCCCCGCCGCCGAGCTTTGGCTTCCCCTTGGGGGGAAGCTGCCGCCTGCAGGCGGCTGATGAGGGGCAGGCCTGCCGCTGCTGCCCCTTTCCCGGGCGGCATCCATAAACACGCCCCTCATCCGGCCTTACGGCCACCTTCCCCCCCCAGGGGGAAGGCTTTCCCGGCCGTCACCGCATTTTCAACAACTTTTCCCTCTGTTTATAATCCGGCATGACCCTTGCTACAGCCGCCCAAAACGCCGGGCTGTGGTCCGGGTGGGCAAAATGGCAAAATTCATGTACGACCACATATTCCTGCGCCGCCAGCGGCATCACACAGAGCCGCCGCGCAAAGGCCAGCGTGCCGGTGCGCAGGCTGCACGACCCCCAGCGGGTGGTCATGTCCCGCACGGCGATTTTGGGCATATGCCCGCCCGGGCAGCTGGCCGCGAACTGCGGATAGTATACCCGGCAAAGCGCCTGCATATGGGCCAGCGCATCCGCCTTTGCGGGCAGTTCGGGGCGCTCGGCCTCCTCGCGCTCGCGCCGGACGGCGGCCCGGGCCTGTGCGCTGCGCACCCAATCGGCCCGTGCGGCCACAAAGGCATCCACATAGCTTACCGGCACCCGCACCGACGCACTGGCCGCCACGGAACCATCGGCCCGCACGCGCAGGTTGATATTGCGCACCCGCCGCCGCGTCAGTGTGTAGGCAATGCCCCCCGCCGTGCGTTGCTGCACCTTTTGTGCCGCCAAACTGCCGCCCCCTTTTTTATAAAGAATATATGCCATATTGTACACGCATTTGCGGGAAAGTGCAAGCAAAAAGGCGGACACGCCGCCCGCCTGAAATTTTTTCGCATTTGTCTTAACTTTTCGCCGCCGTGCCCCTATATAGAGAGTGAACCTACTGATAAGCTGCAAACAGAAAGGACGTATTTGCTATGAAATCTACTCATCAGACGTTACTTGCACTCTCCGTTTCCTGCGTGCTGGCGGCCAGTCTGGCAGGCTGCGGCGTCCAGATCACCGGCGTAGCGCTGGACCTGCCGGACAGTCTGGAAAAAGGCGCGGTCATCACCGCCGAACCCGAATACATTTTTGACGGTGCAACGCCCGAGAGCGCCGCCCTTGCCAAAAAGCTGGACGCACTGGGCATAGGCTATGTGTCCAGCGATCCCACCGTCGTAATGGTAGACGACTTCGGCAACCTTGCCGCGCTCAAGGCGGGCACGGCCGAGGTAGCGCTGTCCAGCCAGGACGGCACCCTCACTGCCAGCAAGACGATTGAGGTCGTTGTCACGCCGACGGGCATTACCACCACGGACACGCTGACCCTGACCACTGGTGAAACCGCCGCGCTGGAAACCGCCGTGGCCCCGGAGGACGCGACCCATGTTGCCATTACTTACACTTCTTCCGACGATGCCATTGCCACGGTCAGCGACGCGGGCGAGGTCACAGCCGTGGCGGCGGGCGAAGCGGATATCACCGCCGCTGTGGACGGCACGGAGCTTGCGGCTGTCTGCCAGGTCACGGTTCTGCCTGCGATTGAAAGCGTCGAATTGAGCGACACCGCGCTGACCCTGCAGCCCGAGGAAGCGGCGCAGCTTACCTATACCGTAGCCCCCGAAGAAGCCCTTGCCGACAATGTTACTTATACCAGCAGTGACGAAACCGTTGCCACGGTGGACGCGGAGGGCAATGTCACCGCTGTTGCTGACGGTACGGCCACTATTACAGTTGATGTAAACGGTGTGACGGCTGAATGTGAAGTCACGGTCGCCACCAAGGCCGCCAGCACAGTGGGCAACAGCAATAATGGTTCTTCTACCACTTCCAGCGGTCAGGCACAAAATTCTAGTGCCGCGGCTTCTTCCAGTTTTGAATATGGCGCAATTCCGTTTAGTAATGCGAACGATGGAACGTGGTGGTACATCGACCAAGCCGATTCTCCCTATTGGGCTGTACTCAACAATATCAATGCCATGCGTGCGGCTGGCGGCCTTTCTGCTTTGTCGGCCAGTAGCGGTCTTGACAGCATTGCTTATAGTAGATGTGACTACCAGTTAAAAAATAATACATTGTCTCACGATGGAGCACAGACTCCCGAAATTCTCGCTCAAAGTCAAAAGAGTGCTTCGGAAGTTTGTAGTGCATGGCAAAACAGCCCCAGCCACTACGCTGTTATTATGAACCCCAATTTTACGCAAATTGGTATCTGCTGTTATTTTGAGATTGGCGGTAAGACCATTTGGTGTTGCACGTTTGGGTAAGAGGAATATCCTGATTTTAAATCTAGTATAACTATACCACAAGTAATTTCAAAAATTTACTATATATCATCATATTTTTAGCAGAGCAAAAATAAAAAGCACCAAAATCTAACAAAACGCTAAATTCTGGTGCTTTTTGGTGACCCGTACGTCCATCTCCCCCGCCCTAAAAACAGCCCACAGGGCTGTTTTTGCCCTGCGGGACGCGGACGCAGGGCCCGGGCTTTTCGATTCCCGTATGGGTCACCATTTACGCCCGACACCTGTTGAAAAGTAAATATAAAGAAAAAAGCACTACCTCAAGTGAAGTAGTGCTTTTTGGTGACCCGTACGGGAATCGAACCCATGTTACAGCCGTGAAAGGGCCGTGTCTTAACCGCTTGACCAACGGGCCATATAATACAAGATTTCGCTAAAACAGCAAGCAACTTATCGGCTACTATTGCAACCGACCCCCAAGTATTTTAGCGAAACCTTGTATCATGTGGTAGCGGT
>NZ_DBMDDV010000016.1:0-61773 GCF_057431175.1 Gemmiger sp.
CGACTTTTTTATTTTCAATTTCTTCCTTTATCAGACTTCCTACACTTGAAAAGTGCGAACATAAAAACAGTTTCATCAATATTCTCCTTTATATATAAATTCCGATTTATAGTTCTAAGTATACCATATCCAGACCTTGTGCGCCACTCTATTGACATGGCGCAAAACCGGGCTATAATGGTTGTAGGTACAACGATGTAGATACATCTTTCTGAAGCCCGGGAGGCGTCTATGGACATTACCGAACGAAAAATCACAAAAATTGCGCGTGAGGCCGAAAAACTCGTCCTCTGCACCCTGCGGGAACAGGGCGTGGGTACGGCGGAAATCGACCTGATCCACGCCCTGCGCCACCACCCCGGCTGCACCCAGGCGGCCTTGGCCGAGCTGCTGCACGCCGACAAGGCGGCCATCGCAAGGCGCACGAAAAACCTTGAGGCCAAGGGCTATCTTGTCCGCGAAGATGCCCCCAACGACCGGCGCAGCCAGCTTTTGTACCCGACCGGGAAGGCCGAGAACCTGAAATCCTCGAAGGCAGAGATCGAGGCGGCCTTCTATGGGTATCTGACCGCCGCGCTGCCCGCCGACGAGGCCGCTGCCTTTGCGGCAACGCTGGATAAGCTGTACCATCGGTCCAAGACCGAGAGCCGCGCGGGGTTTCCGCATTTCCAAAGGGAGTGCAAGACAGACGATGAAGCGTGAAAAACAATTCCGCCCGGACAAAATCGGCGACTATTTCCGCATCGAGTGGCTGCCGCTGGTGCTGGTCACGGTGTCGGGCCTTATCTATAACATCGGCCTGCTGGCCGCGCCCTGGTTTGAGGGGCGGCTGGCCCAATGCCTGGCCGACATTCTGGGCGGCAACGCGGCAGCGTCCGCCATGGCGATGCTCGTGCTGGCTTACATCCTCGTCACGCTGCTGGTGCAGGCGGCGAGGTTCATTAAGCGGTTTTACGTGCGCCGCTTTGCCAACAACATCAACCGCCGGATGAAGGGCGTGCTCTACGCCAACCTTGTGCGCCAGAGCCGCGCCGCGCTGGAAAAAGAGGGCGCGGGCGAGCTGATGACCAAGGCCATCTCCGATGTGGACGACTGCGTCGAAGGGATGCGCAAATTCACGACCGAGGTGTTCGACACCGGCGTGGCGCTGGTGGGCTACATCGTCATGCTGCTGGTGTATGACTGGCGGCTGGCACTGCTCAGCCTGTTGTTTACGCCGGTCTCCTACGTCTGCGCCGCTGGGATGAAAAAGCCGGTGCAGCGCGAAGGGGCGGCCTACAAAAAGGCGACGGGCGCTTTGCGCGACGCCACGCTGGATCGTGCCCGGAACGCCGCGACCTACCGCAACCACGGCTGTGAGACTGCCCGCGAGGAACGGTACGAGGATGTGCTGAAAAACTACGAGCGGACCGCCGTGCGCAGCAATGTCTGGCAGTCGGCGCTGCCGCCGCTCTACCTGGCTGTGTCCGAGGCGGGCGTGCTGTTTATCTTGTGGTTCGGCGCAAAAAATGTCTTGGGCGCCGGTTGGTGCGCCTGGAATATTGCCGCGTTCACGACGTTTTTGTCTTGCTTCACGAAACTGGTCGTCAAGTCATCGAAAGTTGCAAAGCTCTTCAACTCCGTCCAAAAAGCCGAGGTTTCCTGGCGGCGCATCAAGCCGCTGATGAAGCTGCCGGAGCAGCTGGCTCCGCTGGAGGTCCCAGCCCCCGCCGCCGTGACGCTGGAAAACCTCTCCTTCGCCTACGCCGACGAACCGATTTTTGCAGGGCTTACTCTGACGGCGCACCCCGGCGATATCATCGGCATCACCGGTCCGGTCGCCTGCGGTAAATCCACGCTGGGGCGTGTGTTCCTGTGTGAAGCGCCCTACGGCGGCTCGGCAAAGTTCGGGGACAAAGAGTTCTCGAACCTGACACCGCGGCAAATCTCCGCCACGGTCGGCTACCTGGGTCATGACCCAGAGCTAAGCGCCGACACCGTGAAAAATAACCTCCTCTGCGGCGGTGCGCAGGACATCGCGCCCTATCTGGCCGCCGCCGCGCTTGACGGCGAGGTGCGGGCCATGGAGCAGGGCCGAGATACCGTCATCGGCCCCAGCGGTACGCGGCTTTCCGGCGGGCAGGCCCAGCGTTTGGCGCTGGCCCGCACGCTGGCCCACCCCCGCCCGGTGTTGGTGCTGGACGACCCGTTCTCGGCGCTGGACCGCCATACCGAGGATACCGTGTTTGCAAATTTGCAGATCTACGCCAAAGATAAAGTCGTGTTCCTGATTTCCCACCGGCTGTACCACTTCCCGCAGATGAGACAGGTAATTTTTATGGAGGATGGAAAGACCACTGTGGGCACCCACGACAAGCTGATGGCGGCGGTCCCCGCGTACCGCCAGCTGTACGAAAGCCAGACAGGAGGGCAGCAAAATGAAAACGAGCAATAAAAACGGTGTGGCTGCCGCCCTGCGCACGGCGGCCATGGCACACTGTTTTTTGACAGTTGGCGTGATTTTGTGCGTGGCTGCGTCGGTTGCGGCGTCGCTGCTGCCGCCGCTGCTGCTGGCACGCTGCATCGACAGTCTGACGGCGGGACTGCCGCTGACGATCTGGGCCGTGCTGGCCTACTTTGCCAGCCTGGCGCTGGAGGGCGTTTTATCCAGTGCACAGGAGAGTCTGCTGGTCGTTTTTGGTCAGAAGATGACCCACGCGCTGCGCTTGGAAATGTCCCACAAGCTGACCCGGCTGCCCGCCGCCACGCTGGTGGATCAGAACCCCGGCGAGGTGGCTGCGCGGTTCTCCGGCGATGTGGACACGGTGGAGGCACTGTTCACGTCGGGCATCATCAGCATGGTGGCGGACGCCTGCCGCATCATTTCTATCATGACGGTTATTTTTGTAAAAAATCCCGGGCTGGCGCTGATTTTGCTGCTGGTGCTGCCACTGTTTGCGGTGTTCACCCGCCATGTGCAAAAGCGGATGCTGGCCGCCCAGCTGGACAACCGCCGCGCTGTGGCCGCCGTTTCCGGCCAGGTGCCCGAGACGCTGCACAACATCCGCACGATTCGCGCACTGGGCATGGAAGCCTACATGGAGCGCCGCTATGACCAGCGCATTGCAGACAGCTATTCCGCGATGGAACGCACGAATTTCTATGATGCCATCTACTCCCCCGCCGTGCTGACGCTGAACGCCGTGGTGGTGGGTATCGTTATGCTGCTCTCGGCGTCGGGCAACGGCACGGCTTTGGCGCTGTTTGGTATGTCGGTTGGTACTTCGGTGGCCATTATTAACTACATATCGCGTATTTTTGCGCCCATTGAAAGCTTGGGCATGGAGATCCAGACTATCCAGTCCGCCATGGCGGGCGTCAAGCGCATTGACGCATTTCTGGCGCAGCCGGAGCGCACGATCCCCGCGGAACGCACCAAAGCCGCCCGGGGTGACGTGGAGCTGGCCCACGTGACCTTCGGCTATGGAGAAAAGCACGTGCTGAACGATTTCTCGATGACCGTCAAACAGGGCGAGCAGGTCACGCTGGTGGGCCGCACCGGTGCGGGCAAGAGCACTGTGTTCAAGCTGCTGCTGGGGCTGTACCCGCCCGAGAGCGGTACGGTTACGATCGGCGGCGTGAATGTGGCAGACATCACGGACCGCGAGCGCCGCACCTGCATCAGCTGCGTGGAACAGCACTTCGCCCGCGTGCCCGGCACGGTGCTGGATCAAATCACGCTGGGCGACCCGCAGATTACAGAAGAAATGGCAAAGAACGCCGCGAAACTGGCGGGCATCGACGCAGCCATTGCGGCCATGCCCGGGGGGTACGATACCGTGTGCAGCGAGGGGATGTTCTCCCAGGGCGAGTGGCAGCTGCTGTCCATTGCCCGCGCCGCCGCCGCAGACCCCGCTGTACTGCTGCTGGATGAGATCACCGCGAACCTCGACGCTGAGACGGAAGCCCGCGTGCTGGAAGCCCTGCGCCGGGCGTCCGAGGGCCGCACGGTACTGTCGGTGTCCCACAGAATTTATGAGAACCTGGGCGGGCGGACGGTAGAAATTAAAATGTTATGATTTTTCGCCTGTTTTCGGAAAAAACCTTGACCTTCCAGTGGGTGCAGGGTGTACGATGACCGGGAAAGGAGCGTGATGTTATGAACATCAAGCAGACAGCGGATGCGTCGGGCGTATCGGCGCGGAACATCCGCTACTATGAGCAGGCGGGGTTGCTGGCCCCGGCACGCAACCCAGAGAACGACTACCGTATCTATACGGATGCCGATGTGCGGACGCTGAAACTGATTCGTGTGCTGCGCACACTGGATATGCCAGTGGAGGATATCCGCGCGGTGCTGAGCGGTACACTGCCGCTGACCGAGGCTGCTGAACGCCAGCGCCGACAGCTGGAGGCCGAGCAGCAAAAGCTGGCAGCGGCCGCAGCCTTCTGCACGGAGCTGGCCGCCGGCGGCCGAACGGCGGCAGAGCTGGATGTGGACGACTGCCTGGCTCGGATGGACTCCCCTGCCCCGGCGGGCGGCTGGTTTACCGGCTGGGTGCAGGACTACCGGAAAATGGCGGCTGCCGAGCATAAGCGGCAGTTTACCTTTACGCCGGACACCGCCATCGGCACGCCGCAGGACTTTACGGCAGCGCTGCTGGCGTGGGCAGACGAAAACGGCGTGGATGTGACCATAAGCAGGGAGAGCATGACCCCGCATTTTATGCTGGATGGCATTGAGTACAGGGCCGTGCGGTATTCGAGCCATGTGCGCAATATCCCGATACTGCGGGTGCGGTGTGAGGTGTGTGATCCATCGGCGCTGGCGGTGGAGGGCGACCCGAAGCGGCTGGGGGTGCAGAGATTTCTGCACTACGGTCTGCCGGTGCTTGTATGCCTTGCATTGGCGGTGGTCTGGGTCTGCACCCGGAATATGCCGCTTTGGCCCGACAAGGCGGCTATGCTGCTGGTGCTGGGCGCTCTTGGCATCGGGTACGGCTTCCGCGGGTGGTATCTCTACTACAACGATCGGGACCAATAAAAAAACGGGAGACAGCGCGGGCTGTCTCCCATTTGATTTATCCCAGCAGCAGTTTGTGCAGCTCGTCCACCGTGTCGGCCAGAGCAGCGGCCCCGGCGGCGGTCAGCTCCTCGGCAGAGCCGTAGCCGTAGACAGCGCCGATACATGGTAGGCCGTTCTTCTTGGCACCCACCACGTCGTGCTCGCGGTCGCCGACCATGACGACGCGGCTCTTGTCAGTGATGCCCGCCGTTTCCAGCGCGTAGGCAATGACCTCAGCCTTGTCGGTGCGCGTCTCGTCCATTGTGGCACCGCAGACAAAATCGCAGTACTGCGCCAAGTCAAAGTGCGCCATAATGCGCTTGGCAAAGTCCTCGGGCTTGCTGGTGGCGATGATGACGGTTTTCCCGGCGGCTTTCAGATCGGCCAGCAGGGCCGGGACGCCGTCATAGACCTCATTTTCAAAAATGCCTTTCGTGGGGAAATACTCCCGGAACGCGCTGACTGCGTGGTCGGCCTCGGCGTCGCTCAATCCTGCCAGTGTGCGGAACGAGTCGATCAGCGGCGGCCCCAAAAATTTGCGCAGTGTGGCTTCGCTGGGCATTTCCAGCCCCAGCTTGCGGCATGCGTACCGTACCGAGTTCAAAATACCCGGCGCGGAGTCGGTCAGCGTGCCGTCCAGATCAAACAAAATAACATCGTAATTGCGCATAAAAATCCTTTTTAGTTAAATTTGAACAGCTTTTGGGCAATGCGGTAGCCGCCAATGCTGATCTTGCTGCCCAGCCAGCCGGGCAGATTGCAGCCCTCGGCTACCGAGAAACGGCAGCGGCGGTACAGGTGGCCGTCGTGGGCTTTCAGGTCGTCCCACAGCTGCTTGCGCTTGGCCAGCGCCTCCTTACTGCCGTCCAAAGTCAGGAAGATGCTGGAAATCGCCATCATCATCGAGAAATAGTTCAGCATATAGGCGCGCAGCTTGTTCTGCTCCGGCGGCAGGGCGTAGACGTCCACAGCATTCATCATGATGCGGGTGACGCGCAGCTGCTGATCTACGCGCTTGATCATGTTGGCCTCGTTGACGCTCTGATCCTCGCGGCCGATGAAGTAGCGGTAGAGGTCTAGGTTCATATAGTAGATGGTCTTGACCTGGGGCAGCGGCTGGTACACAAAGATGTTGTCAACGTAGAAGGTGTGCTTGGGCAGCTCCATGCCGCTCTGGCGCAGGATCTCGGTGCGGTAGATGACACTGTGCATCAGGATGTTTTTGTTCGGCGGAAACTTGCCGATCTCCTGCCAGGTAAAGACGCGGCCTTCGGGCAGGATGCCCTTGTAATCGACGATGTTGCGCGTATTATCGGCAACGTGCTCGTAGACGTAGTTTGCCATCATCAAATCAAGCGGATGCTCGTCGTTGAGGTGGGCACGCAGCTCGGCCAGAGCTTTTTGCAGCGCGTCGGTGTCCAGCCAGTCGTCGGAGTCGACGACCTTGAAATAGACGCCTGTCGCGTTGCGGATGCCCTGGTTGACGCCCTCGCCGTGGCCGCCGTTCTCCTGATGGATGACGCGAACGATGGTGGGGTATTTTTCGGCGTAGGAGTCGGCAATTTTGCCGGTGTCGTCCTTGGAGCCGTCGTCGACAAGGATGATCTCGGCATCCTCGCCCGCGGTGAGCAGGGTCTCGATGCAATGATCCATATAAGCGGCCGAGTTGTAGCACGGCACGGTAAAGGTGATGAGTTTCATAAAAAGCTCCTTTTAAAAGGCATAATATACTTATTATAGGATACCGCGTTTTGACGAAAAAAACAAGGGAAAGTTTTGTGAAAAGGGCTTCCCCCTA
Source organism: Gemmiger sp. (assembly GCF_057431175.1). Taxonomy (NCBI): domain Bacteria; kingdom Bacillati; phylum Bacillota; class Clostridia; order Eubacteriales; family Oscillospiraceae; genus Gemmiger; species Gemmiger sp. Next base: position 6,843 of record NZ_DBMDDV010000016.1, read on the forward strand.
GGGGGAAGCTGTCCGCGAAGCGGACTGATGAGGGGCAGATGCCCCGCAATAGCCCATTTGTGGGTGGCTGCGGCAAGTGCGCCCCCATCCGACCTCGCTTCGCTCGGCCACCTTCCCCCTCTGGGGGAAGGCTTTACATATAGTACGATTCACCGTGCCGCATTATTGCAAAAAAAATGCCCCCGGCGCGGGGCTTGCGGGCCGCGCCGGGAGCGAGGGTTAAAAAGAGGTCTTAAAAAAGATCGTTGCGGTTGAAATTGTGGACGCCCGAAGGGATCACATCATTGTAGACATCCTCCGGCAGACCGTAGGGCCGTTCCGGATCCAGAAAACCGTGCATCCATTCGGCCAAAGTGTGCAGCTTCAACATTGTAACCCCGTCTCCTTTCCTAGTGTAGGGCAAGTAGTTTGGGAGGCTTTCCGCTTCCCTTGTTCTGTCTTTATTATATGCGAAAGATCCGACTTTTGCAAGCTGCATTTTGTACAAACTTACAAAAGCTATTTGTATATATTCCACTATTTCGGCAAACTGTACATATGCACGTTGCGACTGTACGCATTACGCGGACAATTCCTCCCATGCCTCCTGCATGGTATCAGCCGAGAAGAGAAACTCGCCGCTCTCGGAAAAGACTTCAATGTGGCCGCCGACGTATCTGAACTGCTGGGTCATGGTATGTACCGCCTTTCTTATCTGGTATGTCTTTATTATACCAGATGGAAAGTACGATAATTTGGACTTTAACTCTTCTGTACCGATTTTTGAGGGTGATAAACGGTACTTTCAACGCCCCGTAGCACGAAAACGACCCACCCGCAGAGCAAAAACCAGTAAAAGGTGTAGCGCGGGCAGACCAGGCCCGCCAGGTTGCCCCACTCATCGGCATAATCCCAGACGGCGATATGCAAAAGGCGGCGGCAGACCGCGCCCACAGCCAGCTCCAGCCCGCTGACGCCCGCCGCGCCCAGGGCCGCCGCGACTGCCAGCGGCAGCGGCCCGGCGGCCAGTGCCTGCAAAAGGCAGAGGCAGACCCCGCCCGCCAGAAACATCGTCCAGTGGGTGGTGCCGCGCCAGGCCAGTTCCAGTGCGGCATAGGCCCCGCCGCCCAGACAAAACAGAGAAAGACGTTCCAACATACAAAATCCCCCTGCACAAGCTGTTAGCAACAGTATGTGCAGGGGGCGCGGGCTGTAACCGTTTTGTAAGGATGGTGGAAGTTTTTGGGAAGAAATGCCTTCCCCCTTGGGGGAAGGTGTTTGCGGCCCTGCCCGCAAACGGATGAGGGGCTGCGTTTCCGCGGCGACCCGTAAACGGACGGTATTGGCAAGCCTGCCCCTCATCAGCCGCCTGCGGGCGGCAGCTTCCCCCAAGGGGGAAGCCGGAGATTTTTACTTCGAAAGCTTCTTCAGCAGTGTGCTTCTGGTATCCCACAGCTTCTGGCTCAGGTCGACGTAGTAGCGGTGCGGGTTCTCAAAACGCTTGACTTCGTCCCACAGCGTGCCCACCTGGGCCTTGCAGAACTTCTTGATATCATCCAGGCTCGGGGAGTTGTAGACGCGCTTGCCGTTCTCATAAATCGGGGTGGACAGGCAGCGAGCCGTGCAGTTGACGTAGGTGCATTCCTTCCACGTCTCGATGGGGTCAAACAGCGTGATGCCGTGCAGGGTCTCGACCTGCTCATCGGCCATCGTGATGAGGTCGGCCATGGCCTTGCCGTCCTCGTCGTAGATACGCCAGACCTTTTTCAGGCAAGGGATCGTCATTTTCTCGGCAGATTCGGACAGCTTCATCTTCGGCGTGTAGCTGCCGTCGTCCTCTTTCACGGCGGCCAGCTTGTACACGCCGCCGAACACAGGGTCGCTCTTGGCGGTGATCATGTTTTCGCCGATACCGAAGCTGTCCACGCGGGCACCCTGCAAAATCAGGTCGCGGACGATGTACTCATCCAGAGAGTTGGATGCGCAAATCGTGCAGTCGGGGTAGCCGGCTTCGTCCAGCATCTTGCGGGCCTTCTTGGACAGGTAGGCGATATCGCCGGAGTCGATGCGGATGCCCTTCGGGCGCTTGCCCATCGGCTTCAAGACCTCATCAAATACCTTGATGGCATCGGGCACGCCGTGGCGCAGCACATTGTAGGTGTCCACCAGCAGCACGCAGGCGTCGGGGTACATCTCGGCGTATTTCTTGAAAGCATCATACTCAGTCGGGAACATCTGCACCCAGCTGTGGGCCATGGTGCCGGAGGCCGGGATGCCGAAATCGCGGGCGGCCATGACGCAGGAGGTGGAGCCGCAGCCGCCGATATAAGAGGCGCGTGCGCCGAAATAGGCGGCGTCATACCCTTGGGCGCGGCGGGCGCCGAACTCCATGACCGGGCGGCCTGCGGCAGAGCGCACGATGCGGTTTGCCTTGGTGGCAATCAGGCACTGGTGGTTGAAGGTGACGAGCAGCAGCGTTTCCAGCAGCTGGCACTCGATGGCCGGGCCTTCGACGGTGACGATCGGCTCCTGCGGGAAGATAGGCATACCTTCCTCAATGGCCCAAATGTTGCAGTGCAGCTTGAAATTCTTCAGATAGTCGAGGAATTTCTCGTCGAACGCCTTCGTGGAGCGCAGGTAGTCGATATCCTCGGCGGTAAATTTCAGGTGGTCCACGGCGTCAATGAACTGCTGCAGGCCCGCCATGATGGCGTAGCCGCCGCCATCCGGCACACGGCGGAAGAACATATCAAAGACGGCGATCTTGTCAACATATCCCTCATCCAGATAGCCCGCCGACATGGTCAGCTCATAGAAATCGGTCATAGTGGTCAAATTGCGTTTTACATCCAACATGGTAGAAACCCTCCTGTGGAATTTTGCAGCGCACCGGGCGGCACGCCTATATTCAGACCTCTTTGCTCCAGATGCGCAGGATGCGGCCAACGGTGAAAATCAGGTAAGCACCGATGACGAGCATGGTCAGGATAACGACGACTTTGAAATATGTGCTTGAAAAAAAAAGGCTCACCCGGGAAATCGTGTACAAAAGCTGATTGCGGGAAACATCGCTGCCGGCGATCAGGTCGGCGGTGCCGATGGTCTCCCCTTCTATGGTCAGGGTCACGGTGCCCACAATGTCCCCCTGCTTGATGGGCGCGGGAAGCTGATCCGGCACATTGAATACCTGTTCGGTCAGAGCTGCGCCGCCCTCCCTGGGCAGCAGGGTCATCATATTGTCAGCCGGGTAGAGCATGACGGTGTCGGCCTGGGTCGAATAGGCCACCCGCACTTCGGTGATGGGCTGGGTCGTGTCCAGCGCCGGGGCAATGGTGTAGGTATCGAACACCCAGTCCATGATGGTAGCTGTCTCCACCAGCGCGGGGCGCATCCCCTCGGGGTCAGCGTCGTAGGGCACGTTCAGCAGGATGCTGATGTAGCTCTCGCCGTCCTGGCTGTGCCACCCGGCAAAGTTCTGCCACTCGCCCAGGCTGCCGGTCTTGCCGCCTTTGGTGTAGTCGCGGTGGTAGCTGCTGTTGGTGATGAGCTTGTCGGTGGTCTGGATGATATAAGTCCCGGGGGTCGTGTAGCGGTCGTTCGTGCCCATATCGTAGCTGGGCGTGCCGACGACCGTGGAGAACACATCGTAGGCGGTCAGCGCCCGCAGAATCAGGTAGGCGTCCCGCGCGGTGGTGATGTTGTTGGGGTTCAGCCCGCAGGGGTCAACAAACGTCGTGCCGGTGCAGCCCACGGCCTTAGCCTCGTCGTTCATCATGGCGACAAAGTTGTCAATGCTGCCGCCGCCCATGTAGTCCGCCACGATGTAGGCGGCCTCGTTGCCGCTGGGCAGCAGCATGGCGTAGAGCAGGTTGCGCAGGCTCTGCGTCTCGCCCCGGCGGATATCGGCCGAGGATGCGTTGGTGCTCTGCTCCCAAATCAGGTCGTAGACATAGCTCGGGGCGGTCAGGCTGATGGAGTCGAGCTGATCCTGGTAATTTTCCAGCAGCAGCAGTGTCGTCATCAGCTTGGTCAGGCTGGCGGCGGAGAGCGGCGTCTCGCTGTTTTTCTCGTACACGACGATGTTGGTGTCGAGGTTGACCACGTAGGCAGCCGGGGCGGTCAGCGAGGGAGCATTGTCCGCAAGGGTGCTGCTCTCCCCTTCCGCCGCGACCGGCAGCGCTATGATCAGCACGAGCACGAAGGAAAATAGTATCGCGCAGAATTTTTTCATAGGCAAAGGTTTCCTTTGTAAAGTTACCTATCAGTATACCAAACTTTGCGGGGAAATAAAAGGGATATGCAGGATTTTTTGGCGGTGGGAGTGATGCTTTCGGGTGCGCTGCCTTCCCCCTTGGGGGAAGGCAGCGGTTCCATTATTGCCCATACATGGGCGGCCACAGTAAGTCTGTCCTCTCATCCGTCACCTTCGGTGACAGCTTCCCCCTCAGGGGAAGCCAAAGGCCTCAGTTCATCGCCCCTGCGGTCTCAAACAGCCTCTCCACCTCATCGGACAGTGCCCGGTGCGCCGGGTCGATCAGATTCGGGTCCTCGGCCAATAACGCTTTGGCTTCATCCTGCGCTACCCGCAGCGTGCGGGTGTCCTGCACAAGGTCAGCCACCCGCAGCGTCGGCAGGCCGTGCTGGGCGGAGCCGAAGAAATCACCGGGGCCGCGGGTTTCAAGGTCGTACTTTGCCACGGCGAAGCCGTCCGACGTGCGGCACAAAAATTGCAGCCGCTCCCGCACGGCATCGTTGCCGTTGTCGGAAATCAAAATGCAGCAGGAATCCGCCGCGCCGCGCCCAACGCGGCCACGCAGCTGGTGCAGTGCCGACAGACCGAACCGCTCGGCGTTCTCAATGACCATGACCGTGGCGTTGGGCACGTCGACGCCGACCTCGATGACCGTCGTCGAGACAAGCACATCCAGCTCACCCGCCTTGAACTGCTGCATCACATCGTCCTTTTCCTTCGGCTTCATCTTGCCGTGCAAAAGCCCGATGCGGCGGTTGGGCAGCAGTGCGCAGGCCGTCTCGGTGTAGTAGGTCGTCACGGCCTGCAGGTCGCCCATGGCCTCGTTTTCCTCGATGGCCGGGCAGACGATGTACACCTGATGCCCCGCCGCGATTTGTTTGTCCAAAAAGCCGTACATATCCCGACGCTTTTTGCCGGTGATAAACCATGTTTTGATGGGCTTGCGGCCCGGCGGCAGCTCGTCCAGGACGGAAATATCAAGGTCGCCGTACATCAAAAGCCCCAGCGTGCGCGGGATGGGCGTGGCGCTCATGACCAGCAGGTGCGGGCTTTGGGCCTTGCCAGCCAACAGGCCGCGCTGCCGCACACCGAAACGGTGCTGCTCGTCCACAATGGCAAGACCGAGATTTTTGAATTCCACGGTGTCCGTCAGCACGGCATGCGTACCTACGACCAAATTGGCCCGGCCGTCGGCGATAGCTTCCAGCGCGATGCGTTTTTCTTTGGCCTTCATGCCGCCGACCAGCAGCGTGACATTGACGCCGAAAGGCTCCAGCCGGTCCGCCAGCGTGACGGCGTGCTGCCGGGCCAAAATTTCCGTGGGGGCCAGCATGGCGCTCTGCCAGCCGTTTTGTGCAGCAAACCAGATAGCTGCCGCCGCCACCAGCGTTTTGCCGCTGCCGACGTCGCCCTGCAACAGGCGATTCATCGGAACCTCGCCGCACAAGTCCCCCACAATTTCCTCGGTCGAGCGCTTCTGTGCGCCGGTGGGCGGGTACGGCAGGCTGCGCCAGAACGGCCCTAAATCCAGCGGGTGCATCGGTGCGCTGGTTTTGTGCCGCCCGTGGCTGCGCAGCAAAAAGATGCCGATTTGCAGTAAATACAGTTCCTCAAAAATCAGGCGGCGGCGGGCGGCGGCCAACTCCTCACTGCTCTGGGGCGCGTGGATGCCCCGCACGGCGGCGGCCTTGGTGGGCATCCGGTAGCGGGTCAGCAGCTCGGGCGGCAGCGGGTCGGTCAGCTCGTCGGCAAAGGCCAGCGCCGCGTGGGCGCAGCTGGCGTGGCGGGCGGCGGGCAGACCGTCGGTGCCCGGGTAGACAGCCACGAACGGACAGGCCGCGACCTGGGCCTCGGTGCGCACCAGCGGGTGGGAAATCTCGCGCCGGGTCAGTGTGCCGCCGATGCGCCCCTCAAAGTAGTAGGTCTCCCCCACCACCAGATTGTTGGCGGCGTAGGACGCATTGAACCAAGTCATGGACAAAATCCCGGAATCGTCAGCGGCCAGCACCCGGTTCATGACCCGCCCGCCGGTGATGCGCCGGGGCGGCTCCTTTTGCAGGACGGTGGCCCTGACGCAGCAGTCCATATCGTAGGGGGCCGACACGACGGTGTAGGGCTGGGTGTAGTCGATGTATTTGCGCGGGTAGCACAAAAGCAGGTCACGGATGGTGACGATGCCGAGTTTTTCAAATTTTTTGGCGAAAGCAGGGCCAACGCCCTTGAGGTATTGGACGGAGTCGTTGATGGTGGGCAAGGGTGGCGGCCTCCTTTCGTGGAATTTTTACAGGGTGATTAAGGCGAGGGGCTTTGCAGCCTTGCCGCAGCCACGCCCATATACCCAAAAAGGCGAACTCGGAACTGCCCCAAATTCGCCTTTTTATGTTATAACGTCCGTTTTACTCCACGGAGATCATGTAGTAATATACGGGCTGGCCGCCGCTGATGTGGCTGACCTCGACACTGCTGCCGCACTTGGCGCGCACCAGATCGGTCGTCTTTTCGGCGTCCTCGTCGCTGACGTCGCAGCCGGAAATGACCGTGATGAACTGAGAATCCTTCTTCTTCATCGCGCGGGCCAGACGATAGGTCATCTTGACCAGGTCGGTGCCGGTGGCAACAATTTTGCCGTTCTCCAACGCCATGATCTCGCCCTTCTTGATGGGCTTGCCGTCAAACTCGCTGTCGCGGGCTGCATAGGTGATCAGGCCGGTGCTGACATGGTCCGCCGCCTGCATCATGGCAACGGCGTTCTCCTCCGGCTTCAGGTCGGGGTCAAAGTTCAGCATGGCGGTCATGCCCTGGGGCACGGTGCGGGTGGGCAGCACGATGACCTTGCGGTCCGCGAGCTTCTGCGCCTGCTCGGACGCCATGATGATGTTCTTGTTGTTGGGCAGAACGAGCACGGTCTTGGCGGGCACGCTCTGGATGGCGGCGAGGATGTCCTCGGTGGAGGGGTTCATCGTTTGGCCGCCGCTGACAACCGCGTCCACGCCCAGGTCGCCAAACACAGCCTTCAGCCCTTCGCCTGCAGCTACGGCCACAAAGCCGTACTCACGCTCGGGGTCGACAGCGGCGTAGGTGAACTCGCTGGTCTTGTTCTCCTCGGCCTCAGCCTGCTTCTCGAGGCCTTTGGCCTGCTTCTGGCGGGCCAGGAACTGCTCGTGCATATTTTCAATTTTAAAATTGGTCAGGTAGCCGTACTTGATGGCCTCGCTCAGCATCATGCCGGGGTCGGAGGTGTGGACATGGCAGTTAGCCACGTCGTCGTCCTCGATCACGACAACGGAGTCACCGTTGGACTCCAAAAATGCGCGCAGACGGGCCACGCTGGCACCCTCGTCCTTATGCAGCAGGAACTGGGTGCAGTAGCCGTTCTTGATGTCCTCGACCTTCATCAGGTCATCGGCAAAGACGCCCTTGCCGGCGGCCTCGCTGGAGACCTTGGGCTTGGCGGCGACCTCGGCACCGGCAATGATCTCACCGCCGTCGAACACCTGCTTCATGCCCTCAAAGATCAGCATGATGCCTTGGCCGCCGGCGTCCACGACGCCGGCCTTTTTCAGCACAGGCAGCAGGTTCGGGGTGTCGTCCAGTGCGGCCTGACCGGCCTGCAAAGTGGCATCCCACATGGCGGGCACGTCCAGCTCGGTGCACTCGGCGGCTTTCTCGGCAGCCAGGCGGGAGACAGTCAGGATGGTGCCCTCGGTGGGCTTCATGACGGCCTTGTAGGCAGCCTCAACACCCTGCTGCAATGCGGCAGCAAGGTCGGCGGCGGAAGCCTCGGTCTTATCCTTCAGTGCCTTGGAGAAGCCGCGGAACAGAAGGCTCGTGATAACGCCGGAGTTGCCGCGTGCGCCGCGCAGCATGGCAGAGGCAGCGGTCTTGCTGGCCTCGGCCACGGTGCAACTGTCAGGCATGGCTTCCAGCTCGGCGCGGGCTGCGCCGATGGTCATGCTCATGTTCGTGCCGGTGTCGCCGTCGGGCACAGGGAAAACGTTCAGCTCATCCACGCGGGTGCGCTGGTTGGCAATGTTGTTGGCGCCGGAAAGAATGGCGTCGCGCAGGGTCTGGCCAGTAATCATGGTTTCGTTACACCTCATGTTTGCAGATACAATTCTGTTCTGTTAGTCGGCAATGATGTCGTCCACATACACATCGATGCGGGCGACTTTCAGGCCGGTGGCAAGTTCAACTTCGTCTTTGACGCGGTGGGTAATGCTTTGGGTGATGGTCGAAATGTTCAGGCCGAACCCGACCTTGATGTGCAGGGCGATGACCAACTTGCCGCCCTCCTGCGTGACAGTGACGCCCTTCGGCGGCAGGCTGCCGGTGCGCAGGGCGCTGCGCACAACGCTTTCGGCCGGGGCCTGACCCATGGCGGCAATGCCGTAGCACTGCTTGGCGGCCTGCTCGACCAGGCCGGAGAAGTAGTCATTGGTCAGCGAAATATGTCCATAGGGATTGACCTTGGTGATCATCTGCGATCCTCCTTTTCGGGGTTAGCCACGACTAAAGCCGCGGCTGCACTATATGAATCATTAGCTATTATACACCATTTTTTCCCGCTTGAACAGGGCATTTCGGAGAAATTTATTTTGTTGCGCGGATTTAACATTCCATTCACAAAGTTTACAGTGCAAACGTATATACTGGTTACAGAAGTATGACAACACTACCAAAGGAGAGTAGTTAAGATATGAACCTTTTGTTCTTTTTGACACCCAAGCAGGATGTCTTGTACATTTACGAGGATTTCACCCTGCGCCAGACGTTGGAAAAGTGGTCGAACCAGCGCTACGCTACCATCCCGGTGCTGAAACGAAACGGCGAATATGTGGGCAGCATCACCGAGGGTGACATCCTCTGGGGCATGAAAAATCTGCACGGCCTGGATCTGGAAGCCAGTGAGGACGTACCCATTTCCAGCTTTCCCCGCCGCCGCGACTACAAAGCCGTGACGGTCACGACCGATATGCCGACGCTGTTAAAGGCGGCCATCGACCAGAACTTTGTGCCGGTGGTGGACGACCGCAACGTGTTTATCGGCATGGTGCGCCGTACCGTTTTGCTGCGGGAGCTGTACGAAAAATACACGACCCTGCCGACGGACAAGCGGTTTAAGGCGAACCACCCGCCGATGTAGGGCTTGCATTTTGCCGCACGGCGCGGTATAATCAGCACAACGGACAGAGAAGTCACGCAAGGGCTTCTCTGTTTTATTTTTTACAGTGAGGTGTGGGAAGAATGAAACGGCCTTTGATTGGAATTGTGCCGCTGGTGGATGCCCAGCGGGAGAGTTACTGGATGCTGCCCGGTTATATGCGGGGCGTGGAGCAGGCGGGCGGCCTGCCCATTATGCTGCCGCTGACCGACGATGACGCCGCTCTGCGCCAGCTGGCCGACACCTGCGGCGGATTTTTGCTGACCGGCGGCCAGGATGTCTCCCCTGCCCTGTACGGCGCGGCCCCTGCGCCCGCCTGCGGTGAGACCTGCCCCGCGCGTGACGCCATGGAGACAAAGCTGCTGGCGCTGGCCCTGGAACAGGACAAGCCAGTGCTGGGCATTTGCCGGGGCATCCAGTTTTTGAACGTCTACCTGGGCGGCACGCTGTACCAGGACCTGCCCACCGAGCACCCCTCGGCGGCGGAGCACCACCAGAAGCCGCCCTACGATGTGCCGGTACACAGTGTCACGCTGGTGCCGGCGCGGCCGCTCTACCAGCTGTTGGGCAAGTGTGAGCTGGCCGTGAACAGCCTGCACCACCAGGCGATCCGCAAACTGGCCCCGACGCTGCAAGTAATGGCCCTGTCGGAGGATGGCATCCCCGAGGCCATCTGTCTGCCGGGCAAGAAGTTTGTCTGGGCCGTGCAGTGGCACCCGGAGTTTTCGTTCCCCATCAATGAGGACAGCCGAAAGATTTTTGCGGCGTTTGTGGGTGCGTGTTAAAGGAAAAGCCTTCCCCCAAGGGGGAAGGTGGCGCGGAGCGCCGGATGAGGGGCAAGTTTGCCGTTATTGCCTATAAATGGGTTGCCGTGGGAAGGCTGCCCCTCATCAGTCACCTTCGGTGACAGCTTCCCCCAAGGGGGGAAGCCAAAAAAATCCCTTCTGTGGTGTCACACCACAGAAGGGATTTTCTTTTATTCTGCCTTTTCAGCAGCTTTTTTTGCTTTTCGCTTTTTGCGCTTGCGCACGATGAACAAAATCACCAGCAGCAGCGCGGCGGCGGCACCGTAGGCAGCGGCAGCCAGCGGGACCTTGCTGGCGGGAATTTTGACGGCGGCAAACTCCGTCGTCCCGGCGGGGGCAGTGCAGGTCAGGTAGCTGCCGTCCACGCTCGTTTCGGCCTGCTGCCAGCCTGCGTCGGTCTTGACCCACAGCTCGGTGTTGTCGGTCGTCTCCGGCGGCATGTAGCGCAGCGTGTGGCCCGTGTCGGCGGGCAGTTCCAGGCCCCAGGCCTCGACCAGAACGCCGAGGGCTGCGGGTGCGTCGTCCACTTCGTGGAGCATCAGCTCGTCGGTGGTGTCAAAGCTGCCCTCCACCAATACGATGGGGCGGCTATCGCGCTTCTCTTGGCTCTGGCGCACGGTGTTCATGTCACTGTACTCGGCGTGGATGGTCGCGTCGAAGGTCATGTTTTTAAGGTCAACGTCCTCCCAGCTGCCGTACTGGCCCGTATGGTTGGGCACCGGCGGGAGCTGGTCCGTCGGGAAGTCGCTGCCGTAGGGAATGTAATACTGCTGCACCAGCGTGTCATCCTCGGTCACGAAGCGGACGCAGATGCTGGCAAAGTCGCTGGGCAGGTTCTCCTGTGCGGCAAAATCCGCATAGCTCAGCGGCTCGGCAATGTTTTTGTAGCTGACGCTGTCGATGCCGGCCACGCCCTCGTCCACGAAGGTGTTGCCGGTGACGCTGCCGTCCAGCGGGTCCTCCACATACCCGGCAATCGCGCCGAGCTGCTCGGCGGCGTTGTCGATGATGACCATAGCGCGGCAGTTCTCGATCGTCGCGCCGTTTCCGGCGATGCCGCCTACCTGCTTTGCGCCGGACAGGCGGCACTTGGCGTAGCTTTCGCGGATGATGGACTTGCTGACACCGGCCACGCCGCCCACGGCAGTGGCGTCCTCGGCATCAACGGTGCCAAAGCCTTTGCAGTCGATGACGGAACCCATCTCTGCATCACCCACGATGCCGCCCGCATTTTGCTTTTTGGCGCTGACGATGCCGTAGTTCGTGCAGTCGCGGGCCACAACGCGGGTCTTGAAGGTGAAATTCAGCGACTCGCTGCCTGCGGTGGTGTAGTCGTCCTCGGGGTCCAGGTCGTTCTCCCGGGCCATGGCCCCGGTAATGCCGCCCGCGTTGATATCGGCGTTGACCACACCGCTGTTGATGCAGTTCGTGACCTTGGCCTCAACATCGTCGTCGGTGTCCTCGTCGGAGATATCGTCCACAATGTCATCCGGGTCCTTGATGTTGTCACTGGCACCGGACAGCGTCTGGCCGATCTTGTTGATCTGGTTGGAAATAGCGCGCACATCGTTGATCAGGGCCTGGGAGTTGCTGCTTGCGTTGGAGTTCAGATTGCTGACGATATCGCCCATGCTGGTCAGGTTGCTGCTCAAATCGTTGCGGCTGGCCGTGATGGCGTCCTTGTTCGTCAGCTCTACTTTGGGGATCTCCACATCCACGGAGTTCGGGATGGCGTCGCTGATGCCGTCCACCAGCTCCTTGCCGAAGTCCCGGTTCTCCGGCTTCTCGACGATATAGCCGCCGTCATCCTGGTTCGGGTCGGGCGTGGGCTGGGGGCCGATGGCGGTATCGCTGTCGGCATCCGTGCTGGGGTCGGGCTGGCCGTGGGCTTCGCGCTCGGCTTCGGGTTCCGCGCTCTGCCCGGCGGGGGCGTTCTCGGTCACAGGGGCGGTGTCCGCCGCTTCGGCAGGCTGTTCAGCCGGGGCCGGGTCTGCGGGCTGCTCGGGGGCTGTGACGGCCTCGTCCTGCGTCGGGGTCTCCTCGGCCTGGCTCTCGGGCACCGGGATATCCTCACCGATATCGCCTGTGTCGATACCGATATCCGGCAGGCTGATGTCGGGCAGATCGATGTCACTGTCCGAATCGTCGCCGTTGTCGTCATTATTGTGGTTCGTCAGGTCGCCTGTGGAGTAGATGGGGTCGATGACCGCGCCGTCAGGCTGCTTGGTGGCGTTGGGGTCCTCCGGGTCGCCGGTGGTGTTTTTCAAATTCTGCTTGAACTGGCTCAGGTCCGTCTTGACGGTCTGGCTGCTGATGGAAATGCCGTCCTCGGTCTGCTGCAGCAGGTTCTCGATGGCGTTGCGGGAGCTGGTCACGCTGCTTTTCAGTGCGTCCAGCTGGTTGGACAGGTCGCTGCTGGCGGCGCTGGCGTCATCGCAGGCGCGGTTGACCAGCGTTTGCAGGGTGCCCATCTCATCGCTGAGTTCCTGCAGCGTATCTTTGGTGTATTCCAGCGTGCTGCTGGGCTCCATCTGGCCGACGATGCCGCCGCCCTCCTTGCGGGCGTAGACGGTGCCGTAGTTGACGCAGCCCTCGATGTAGCCGGTCTGGCTGCCCGCAATGCCGCCGACGTTGTAGCCCATGTGCTGGTAGCCCACGGTGCCGCGGTTCATGCAGGCGCGGATAACGCCGCCGGACTGGCCCGCGATGCCGCCGATATCGGTGATATCGGCCACGTTCTCGGTGCCGATCAGGTCACCCAGCGTCAGCTCAGAGAGGTCAATATCGTTCTGCTCCACCGTCGTGTTCACATTGGCTGTGTTGGTGGAGTTGGCAATGATGCCGTGGTTCTCACCGGCAATACCGCCGATGAAGTGCGCACCGTAAACACTGCCGGTGGTGGTGCAACTCTCGATGACGCCGGAGGCTAGGTTCGTGCCGACAATGCCGCCGACGATGGACGCACCGGAGGATACGCCCTCAAACCGGCAGTTATGCAGGGTGCCGGCGTTGCTGCCCGCAATGCCGCCCACGGTGGTGCGGCTGCCGGTGGGCATGGCGCGGCCCCGCACAACGAGGTCGCGGACGTTGGCGCCTTTCTGCACATAGCGGAAGAAGCCCACGACCGAGCCGTCGTTCACTAGGCTCAGGCCGGAAATAACGTGCCCCTGGCCCAGGAACACGCCGCTGAAGGACGGGATGCCGCTAAAGTCACTTCCGGTCAGTTCCAGGTCAGCGTCCAGCATGACGGTACGATTCTCGCTCCAGCTGTCCAGGCGGCAGTAGTCGGCCAGCTGTAAAAGCTCGTCCACGGTACCGATGTGGTAAGTCTCTTTTTCAGTGGTGTCGGCGCTGCTCTCCCCTTCCGCAAAGACAGGCAGGGTCAAAGCCAGCACAAGGCAGAGCGCCAGCAGCGCGGCCCAAAGGCGGCGCGTCAGTTGGAAAATACGGCTCATTCGGCGTCGCCTCCTTTCGCAGCGTCGTCAGCGGCGGGGGTATCCGGGGCGGTTTCTTCCCCGGCGTCGCTGGATTCATGGATGTTTTCTTCCGACAGGTACATGTCGGGCTTGTCAACGGTAAATTCGGTGCCGGTGGCAATGTTCGCACTGAACTGGCCGTGCAGCACGCCCTTGATGTCAGCATCTACGACGCCGTTGATGTAGCCGCGCACGCGGCCATTGATGTGCAGTGTGCCGCTGGCCGTGCGGGCCATACCGGCAACGCCCTTCATCTCAAAGCTCGTGCGCTCGATGATGGTGTCGCCCAGGATCAGGATCTGCGGCAGGACAAACAGAACCAGCATGATGGAAACGATCGTGCCGCGGCCCAGGCAGGTACCGATGGCGGCGATAACGGGGTTCGTGGTCAGCACGCTGATCAGAATACCCGCCGATGCCAGAATGGAGCCGGAGGTGAAGATGGTCGGGAACGACTCGTTCAGGGCTGTGACGATGGCCTCCCGCGGGCGCATGACCTTCTTCAGGTCGGTGTAGTGGCTGGAGATAACGATGGCGTAGTCGATGTTTGCACCCATCTGAATGGAGTTGACGATCAGGTAGCCGAGGAAGTACAGCGGGGTGTGCTGCAGGTACGGCACCGAGAAGTTGATCCAGATACTGCCCTGGATAACGATGATCAGCAGCACCGGCAGGCCCGCAGACTTGAATGTAAACAGCAGGACCAGGATAACGAACAGGGCGGACAGCACACTGATCAGCAGGTTATCCTCGCCGAAGGAGCTGGACAGGTCCATGGCGCTCGTCGTATTGCCGACAACGTAGAACGAATCGGTGGCGTAGTATTTCCCGATGATGTCGTGCATCTTGTTGACGAAGGCGAACGTCTCGTCGGTCTCCTCGGGCAGGTTCAAATAGACGACCATACGGCTGTAATCGTCACTCTGCAGCTGCTTCTGGGCTTCATCGAGCTGGTCGAACAGGTCGTCCAGCGTGTCCTGCACATCACCCGAGAGCGTGATGTTGCCGTCGTGCATCTCCTGTTCCAGGAACCTGAACATGTCGTAGATCGGCACTTTATAATCGTCCAGACCGTTGATGATCTCGCCGTACTCGTCATGGTCGACGGCGTAGGCGCCGTACAGTGCCTTGGCAACCTCGAAGTCGAGGTCGGCCATCTCGGCCAGCTGGCGCGGGGTCACAGCGTCGGTCAGCATATAGCCGTCCATCGCTTCAATGTTGGCCAGACCCATCGTGGATTTGACCTCGGCGCAGCCGTCCAGCTCGTCGAGAATTTTGCCCTCGGACTCATAATCGCCGGACGGCACGATGACGGCTACCATGTTGCTGCTGCCGAAGGTGTTTTTGATTTTCTGGTAGGCAATCTGGCGCTCGCTCTGCTTGGCCGTGACCAGATCGGTGTAGGTGTAGCAGTAGGGGCACAGGTTGGCGAACACCGCTGCCGCCACGATGATGACGCCGAAGATCGGCGGGATGATAAAGCGGGTCTTGATGTCGAACTTGCCGACGGCGGTGATCTTGGGAATCAGGTTTTTGTGGCGGGTCTTGTCGATCAGCTTGCTGAACAGCACCAGCAGGCCGGGCATCAGCGTAAAGACACAGAGCATACTGAACAGGATAGCCTTGATCAGGACCGTAGCCAGGTCGCGGCCGATGCCGAAGTGCATGAACGCCAGCGCGGCCAGACCGCTGATGGTGGTCAGCGAGGAGGAAGAAATCTCCGGGATGGCCTTGGAAAGCGCGGCGATACAGGCTTCGCGGGTGGGCAGCGTCTCGTGCTCGTCGCTGAAGCGGTGGCACAGAATGATGGCGTAGTCGATGGCCAGCGCCAGCTGTAATATGACGGTGACGGAGTTGGAAATGAAGCTGATGGTGCCGCACAGGAAGTTGGTGCCCATGTTCAGCAGCGCGGCCGCGCCGAAGGTCATGATAAGGACCGGCACCTCGGCGTAGGAGCGGGAGGTCAGCGTCAGCACGAGCACAATGATGATGGCAGCGATGATGACGATGACGACCATTTCCGACTGCAGATCGGCGGAGGAATCGTAGCCGACCTCGGAATAAATCGAGGTGTCGTAGGTACCTTCCAGCTCGTCGCGGATCTCCTGCAGCGCCTGCTCGGCGTGGGCGTCGCCGACCTCGCCGTCAAAGCTAACGCTGAACAGCGCCGACGCATTTGTGTAATGTTCGTCGGTGTCGTCGAAATCAACGGTGGTCACGCCGTCGATATCCTCAAGCTGTTCCTGGATTTCCAGCGCCGTGTCGTAGGTGATGTTGGACACCATGACGTTGGCGGTGCCGTAGGTGACGAAGTTGTCGTTCATCACGGTCAGGCCCTGGCGTGTCTCGGTTGTGTCGGGCAGGTAGGTCGTGATGTCATCCTCGACCTTGACCCAGCTGGTGGCGATGGCGCAGAAAATCAGCGCGAATATGTATAAAAGGAAAAACAGGTTGCGCTTATCAACGATAAACGCGGCCAATTTTTCCATGCCGTTGCCTTTTGGCTTCTCGTTCTCCAAGGGTATACAGCCTCACTTTCCCATTTTATTTAATATAAAAAGGATACACCATTATTATACGAAAAGCAAGCACGCGGGAACACGGTCAAATCTGTGGGAATGTACAAAGATATGATGAAGTTTTTGTTAAGGTGTACAAACAAAAAGTACCGTGCGGTACAAACCACACGGTACTTGAAAAGCTATTGGTAAGCTAAATTACTTCAGCTCGACCTTAGCGCCGACCTCAGCCAGCTTCTTCTGGATGTCCTCAGCGTCAGCCTTGGAAGCCTGCTCCTTCAGCTTGGCGTTCGGGGTCTCGACCAGCTTCTTGGCCTCCATCAGGGAAGCGCCGGTCAGCTCCTTAACGGTCTTGATGACCTGCATCTTGTTAGCGCCAACGTCAGCCAGGATGACGTCAAACTCGGTCTTCTCCTCCTCAGCGGGAGCAGCAGCGCCGGCGGCAGCGGGAGCGGCAGCAGCAACAGCAGAAACGCCGAACTCCTCGCAGATGGTGTCAACGAGCTCTTTCAGCTCCAGAACAGTCATAGTCTTGACAGACTCGACAATGGCAGTGATCTTCTCAGAAGCCATGGTAGTTACCTCCATAAATTTTATAGTTTTAAGCGGCGCGGTTTTTATTCAAAGAGCGCTGCGCCGGTGCGCTCAACCTGCTTGACCTGAAATCAGGCAGCAGTCTCGTCCTGCTTGTCGACGATACCCTGCAGGGCAACAGCCAGACCACCAACGATACCGTTGAGGGAGCCAGCCAGCATAGAGAGCAGGCCTTCGCGGTTGGGCATGGTAGACAGGCTCTTGACACCTGCAGCATCCATAACCTGACCATCGCAGAAGCCGCCCTTGACGACGAAGCGCTTGGACTTGTCGGCGTCAGCAAACTTGCACAGGATGCGAGCAGCAGCAGCCGGATCCTCCGGAGACAGAGCGATAGCCGTGTCACCCTTGAAGTACTCGGTCAGACCCTCGTACTGGGTGCCCTTGACAGCCAGGCGCAGCATGGTGTTCTTGACGACCATGTAGTGCACGCCAGCCTCACGCAGCTCCTTACGCAGCTTGGTGTCGTCAGCGACGCTGATGCCGTTGTAAGCAACGACAACACCGGCCAGAGAACCAGCGATCTTCTCGTTCAGGTCGGCAACCAGAGCCTTCTTAACTTCCAGAATCTTTGCACTGGGCATTTGAAATTCACCTCATTCCACTTACAGATTGGTTTCGGTAAGCGGCTTTTTATGTGATTAAACAGTAAAAAGCCCCTTCCCGTCGCCGGGAAAGGGCTTGAAAGCATTGCAATCAAACGCACGTTTCTCGGCAGGTGGGTAAAACCCGTTATGCCTTGCGGCACCTGCTGTCTCAAAAACAGCTTAATTATTATAGCACGCGAACGTGCGTTTGTCAATAGAAAAAGCGGAATTTCTCTACTTAATTCATTGCCCATGTTCATGGGCGGGTAACAGAGGAACGCCGCTTTGCGTCGTTTAATTGAGCGCGCATATGCGCAACGCGCTCAATTAAACACCATACTTGTTGGTAGCAACGCGGACGCCGGGGCCCATGGTGGTGGCGATGGTAGCGCTCTTGAAGTACTGGCCCTTGGCAGCGGCGGGCTTAGCCTTGGCGATGGCATCCAGGACGGTGTCCAGGTTGGTCATCAGCTTCTCGGCACCGAAAGAGGCCTTGCCGATGGGCACATGAATGATGTTCTGCTTGTCCAGGCGGTACTCGATCTTACCGGCCTTAGCGTCGGTAACAGCCTTGCCGACGTCGGGGGTAACAGTGCCAGCCTTCGGGTTGGGCATCAGACCACGGGGGCCCAGGACCTTACCGAGACGGCCAACGCGGCCCATCATGTCGGGGGTGGTGACCAGGACGTCGAAGTCCAGGTAACCGCCGGCGATCTTAGCAATCAGATCGTCGTCACCGACCTCCTGAGCGCCTGCAGCCTCAGCAGCCTTGGCAGCGTCGCCCTTGGCGATGGCGATAACGCGGACGTTCTTGCCGGTGCCGTTGGGCAGGACAACAGCGCCGCGGACCTGCTGGTCAGCATGGCGGCTGTCAACGCCCAGGCGGACGTGCAGCTCAACGGTCTCGTCGAACTTAGCGGTAGCGGTCTTGCAGCAGAGCTCCAGGGCTTCGCTGGGATCGTAAGTCTTGTTGTTCTCGATCAGCTTAGCAGCGTCGATATACTTCTTGCCGTGTTTCATTGCGTATTACCCTCCTATTCAGCCCTCAACGGTAACGCCCATGCTGCGGGCGGTGCCCTTGATCATGCTGACAGCAGCTTCCAGAGAAGCGGCGTTCAGGTCGGGCATCTTGGTCTTGGCGATTTCCTCGGCCTGTGCCAGCGTGATGGAGCCAACCTTGTTCTTGTTGGGCACGCCGGAAGCAGTGTCGATGCCGGCAGCCTTCTTGATCAGAACGGGCGCCGGAGGAGTCTTGGTGATGAAGGAGAAGGAGCGGTCAGCGTAAACCGTGATGACGACGGGGATGATCATGCCCATCTGGTTCTTGGTACGCTCGTTGAACTCCTTGGTGAACGCCATGATGTTGACGCCCTTCTGACCCAGAGCAGGACCAACAGGGGGAGCCGGAGTTGCCTTGCCGGCGGGGATTTGCAGCTTGATGTAGCCAGTGATTTTCTGTGCCATAATACTTGCACCTCCAAATTTTGTGGTGAGTTGCGGCCTGCGGTGCAGACCTCCCACGGGCGCACGACCTCCGCACGCCCTATAAAAACCGTACCCAGGAAAAATTTCCTTTCGCGGTCTTTACCGGAAACTAGGGTGTTCTGAAAATCAGAACAGCTTGACCTGATGCAGCTCGAGTTCTGCGGGCAGCTCGCGGCCAAACATGGTGATCTTTACGCGCACCTTGCGCGCAGGAATATCAATCTCCTCCACAGTGCCGACGGAACCCTCCATCGGGCCTGCAGTGATCTCGACAGTATCACCGACCTTGTACTCGACCTCAATGTCGGTCGTGGTTTCGACGCCCATCTTGGCAACTTCCGCCTCGGTCAGGGGCTCGGGCTTGGACTCCGGGCCGACAAAGCCGGTGCAGCCGCGCGTGTTGCGCACGATGTACCAGGTGTTGTCGTTCATGACCATTTTGACGAAAACGTAACCGGGATAGAGCTTCGACTGAACCTCTTTCTCGCCGGTCTTGTTGCCGCGTTTGTCAAAAACTTCTTCAATGCGGGTCTCGGTGGGAACCTTGACGTCGCAGATCAGATCCTGCAGATGACGGTTTTCCACCATCGTCATCAGATCCGTAGCGACCTTGTTCTCGTACCCGGAATAGGTATGTGCTACATACCAGTTTGCTTGCTCAGCCATGGTCTTTGCCTCCGCTCAACGCGCTCAGGCGCCGATCAACAGGTGAATGGCGCCGCCAAAGATGAGATCCAGCGCGATCAGCACGACCGCCGCGATCAGCACGACCACGATAACGGTGATCGTATTGTTCTTGACATCATGCTTGCTGGGCCACACGACCTTTTTCAGCTCGCTCTTCGTATCTTTGAAATACTTGCCGATTCCTTTGAAAAAGTTCTTGACCTTACCGAAGAAAGAAACTTTCTTCACGCCGTCGTTCTTTTTGGGCTTGTCGCTTTGAGTCTGGGCTGCAGCGGTGGCTGCTTTTTTGTCTGCCATCTCTAAGCTCCTATCCTCACTTGGTTTCGCGGTGAAGGGTATGCTTCTTGCAGAAACGGCAATACTTCTTCATCTCAAGACGGTCAGGAGAGTTCTTCTTGTTCTTCTCCTTGTTGTAGTTGCGCTGCTTGCACTCGGTGCAAGCCAGGGTGATCTTGACAGTCATTGTTCGGCACCTCCATTATCGGTTAATAAGCCTCCCTCGCGCTTGCAGGCGCCCTAGAAAAAAGGGCATAAAAAATAAACCCGCAAAAGAGGTGCTATCATGATAACACACAAGCGGGTTTACGTCAAGCGGTTTTGCAAATTTTTTTGTAATTTTTTGACGCCGTGGCGAGGAACGCAACGTAGGGGCGGGCAATGCCCGCCCGCAGGTCGTTGGGGAGCCGACCCCTACGATAACAAATCACGCACCGCTGCCATTCCCTCATCCGTCAAACATACCCCGCCTTTGGCTTTAGCAGTTTCGGCGGTTACGTAATCCACGGCCAGCGCGGGGCGGGTGCTGAGGTAGGTCAGCGTATCCTCCAACGCGCTGAGATCGGCGGCCAGCAGATCGGTCAAAAGGCGGGCGCTCTGGCTGCGCAGTCCGGTGGGGAACGCTGCCAGCAGCGCCGGGTCCTGCCGCGCAAAGGCGGCCCAGACGGCGGCGCGGGCGTCGGCGCTCACCCCTGCCCCGGCCAGTGCGCCCTGCAAGGCGGCAATCAGCTCCCCTGCCTGGGCGGCGGTGCAGGCGGCCACCGGGTCGTCGCCATAACCCAGGCGCTCCCGGGCGGCGGGGGTAAGCAGTGCCGCCGTGTCAAACCGCACGGCAGCATTCTTGCCCGCACAGGCGGCCCAGGTGGCGGGCGTGGCCGCGATATAGTGCAGCTCCGGCGCGGCCGTCTCGCCAGTCGCCACGGTGCCGCACAACAGCTGCGCGGCACGCCCGGCTCCGGCGCTCAACGCGCACTCGGACAGCGTCGTTGTGCCCGCAGGCGCGTTGACGAGCAATGACCCGGGCAGCGCACAGAGGGTCACTGTCTGCTTGGGGCCGTCTGTCCGGGCCAGCACAAAGGCCGGTTCCTCCTGCTGGACGATGAGCAGCAGCCGGTAAACGCCCTGCGCACCCGGTTCAATGCGCAGCGTGCTGTCCGCTGCCGATGCCTGGCGCAAAAGCTGCTGCTTCTGGTATTGGTCGGCGAAAAATGCCACGGTCAGCACCATGGGCAGCAACAACAGCAGCGTCAGCCCCAGGCTGTACCAGAAAATCCCGCGATGTGAACGCATAACCTACACACCCCTTGCAAAGACTATGCCCAGAGTGTAGGCCGGCCGGGCCGCACTTATACACTATTATAAAGGAGTGTTTGCGAATGTTTGATGAATTTGGCCCCCACGGCGCAGAGGAAGAGCGCGAGGAGCTGTGGACGGATTTGAGCGAAGTGCCTGACGAACAGTACAACGAGGATGACCCCGCGGAGACAACGCAGGAGGTCATCGTACCGCCCGCCCAAGAGCCGTATGGCCCGGGCGTTGTGCCGCCGGAGGAGATTTAAAAATAGCTTCTCCCGCGGGAGAAGCTGTCCGCGAAGCGGACTGATGAGGGGCGAGTCTGCCCGGCCTCCCCTTTTACAGTTCGGCAACGGCAAACTCGCCCCTCATCCGGCTGTGCTTCGCGCGGCCACCTTCCCCCCCACAGGGGGAAGGCTTTACATTTTTTGATACACCAAAAAGCGGAACCCGATCTCGGTGGTCAGGCTCCCGCACGCCGCTAACCGTGCGGCCCCATTGGCGGGCGTGTTCCAATAATACGGCGTCATGGCAAACAGATCCTGCACGGCCTGGCCTTCCAGCGTCAGCACGGCCTCGGATTCGACAGCCTTAACGAACGTAAAACCGTCATATTCTGTCTGGCGCACCTCGTTTTCGTAGGGGCGCTCGTACAAAACCTCTTTCAGGCCGAACAGGTGCCGCGCGGTGGGCACGGCGTAAACCAGATGCCCACCCGGACGCAGCATCCGGGCAAATTCAGCTTCGGCCATGGGCGAGAAGATGTTGAGCAGCAGGTCGGCCCAGCCGTCCCGCACCGGGGCGCAAAAGCTGCCGCCGACACAGAACGCCGCACCGGGCAGGAGCTTGGACGCCAGCCGCACGGTCTCCTTGGACAAATCAAAGCCGACAATCTGCGGCGCACCCAGCGTCTCATATAAATACTTGTCATAGCTGCCCTCGCCGCAGCCCGCGTCCACAATATGGTCATGCGGCAGCGCGGCACAGACATCGGCCAGCGTCGCCATCAGCGGGGCGTAGTGCCCGGCCGACAAAAACGCGCGGCGGGCGCGAACCATGGCCTTGCCGTCGCCGGGGTCGGCAGTGTGCTTTTTCTGCATCGGCAGTAAGTAGGCGTAGCCCTCTTTGGCAAGGTCAAAGCTGTGGGCCTTGGGGCAGCGCAGGCTGCGGCCGGTCAGCAGCAGCGGCCCGCCGCATACCGGGCAGCGCAGTGCTGCCGCAGTCTCGGGGGTCATTCGGTGGCCTCGGCAGCTGGGGCGGGCTTCTCTGCCTCCGGCGCGTCCGCAGCTGCCAGCGGCAGCGGTACGGTCATACCGCCGTGGGCCGCGAGGTAATCCTCAAAATTCGCGAACTTCTGCTTCGGCGGGCGGCGGGAAATCAGATCCAGACCCGGCTCGTTGGGCACAGCGGAGTGCTGGGCGCGGCTGCGCTGCGGGCGCGGTGCCTTGGGCTGGTCACGCAGCGGGGCGCTGGGGATGGCCGATGCCGAGCGGTTGTTGCCGCGCCGGGGCGGCTGGGGTGCAGCGGGCTTGGCCTGCGGCGCAGGCTGGCGCGGGGCCGGGGCGACCTGTTTGGGCGGCTGCTGTGGCTGGGCGGCAGTGTTGGGGCGGCCCTGCCCACGGCGCGGGCGGCCGCTGCGGGGGGCACCGCCCTCACGCGGGGGCTTGGGTGCAGCGGCCGCGGTGTTCTGGGGCGCAGCCTTGCGGGGTTCGCGGGGCTGCATGGGGGCCTTGCCCTCCCGCGCGGGCTGCGGGGCCTGGGGAGCGCTGCCGTTACCGGCGGGCCGACGGCGGCGGCGACGGTGCGGCGCACCGTTCGGGGTTTGTGCGGGCTTTTCCATAATTCTCCTTATAAGCCGATGACGCGGCATTCATTATAATAACGTTTTTCCTCGGCGTGGCCCATGCTGAAGGTCTTGCGGGGCAGCACGCCGCCCAGCACAACGCCCTTAAAGAGGTCTGCCTTGGCAAAATCCGGCAGCAGAATGGCCGTTGCGGGCTTGGCCGGGTTGGCAGCCAGCGCAATGGCGGCACTCTCGCCGTGGATGTAATCGACGGTCACGCCGGGGTGCTTGGGCAGATAGTCGGCCAGGAACGCCTCCACGCTGCCCACCGTCAGCGGTGCGGGCGGGTTCGCCAGCGCCACGGCGCACTCGCCGTAGGCATCGGCCAGGCGCAGCCGCTGGTCAGACATCGTTGCGCTGTTCCCCTGCTGCTGGTCCCAGGCGTCCAGCGCGACGTACAGCTCCTTGGCGGCAACGCCGAACACAACGCGGTGGATGGGTTCGATTTCAATGGCGGGGCTGTGGACGTTGCAGACCTCGGCTAGGCACCAGCGGGCCGGGTGGGTCTTGCGCTGTTCCTCGCTCAAGGTAGGCTTCAGTTCCTCCCAGTAGGCTTTGGCGGTGGCCAGGCTGTGGTTGCCGTCGCCGACGGCCAGCACCATGGGCTGCTGCCCCTTGGCGGCGGGCCAGCGGTTGGCGAACGCGGCAGGGTCAGCCAGTTTGGCAAGGGCCGCGTCGATCTGCGCGATGAGCGCCGGATCCTCGACGGCCCAGCCGCGCAGACGGCCGCCGCCCAGCATCAGCTCGCCGTCGTAGAGCGGCGGAAGCTGGTCTTTCACAAGGCCGATGGGCTCGATCAGCGTGCGGTCGGCGTCGTCGGCCAGCATCATGACGTGGGGCGTTTCCAGCGTCGCACCGCGGCGCACTTTCAGCCGCGGCGGGATGCGCTCCACGACGGTGCTCTCGCTGGGGCGGATGGCGGGCTGGCTGCCCTTGGCGTAGTCGTAGGCGTCGAGGTCCACCGCGCCCACAAGGCCCTGGCGGGCCGTGCCGTCCATCTGGGTGCGCTCCACATAGACGTAGCCATGTACTTTCCGCGTCAGCACGGTGCGGCGGTATTCGTCCATTGTGCGGCGGATGCTTTGCAGGCGGGCGTCCTCCTGCGGGGTGCCCAAGTAAGCCTCCGGCAGGACGATGTGCAGCGTGCTGGGCCGGCCCTCGGCGCGGGCCTCGGCGCGCTGCCAGTACTCCGGCTGGGAGGTGAACTGGTCCACGGCAATGCAGGCCCACGGGTCCAGCGGAACGCTGGCGGCGGGCAGCAGGATATCAGCGGCGGTAAAACAGGCTTCGGACATGATAACGACCCCCTGACAAATGTAGATCGCCCGCCCTTACCGGGCAGCGGGCGGGCAATGCCCGCCCCTGCAAGGAACGGACATTACAAAACGACGGTATGGCCCACCAGGGCGTAGATGGCCAGGCTCAGCACGCCAATGTAGATCATGGAACTGGGCAGGCCCTGGAAAATCGAGGAAATCGCTTTGCTGCGCAGACGGCGGCGGCCTTCGCGCACGACAAAGACGGCGAACACGTAGCCGATGCCGCTGCCCAGCGCAAACGCGATGCTCTGTAAAATCGTGTAGTTCTGGTTGGAGCAGATGAGCAGCGTGCCCAGGATGGCAGTGCTGCAGGTCGCCAGGCTCAGCTGGCTGCGGCAGCCGGTGCGCAGTTTGCGGGGCAGCACGCCCAGCAGCAGCCAGGTCGCGGCCATGGCAGCGACGCCGCAGGTCAGGTAGACGACGGGGCGCAGCGCCGAGATCGGCAGCCAATCGGGAAGATAATCGCGCAGCCATGGAAAAAGACGGTTGTGCGCGGCCCAGCCCAGCGGTGCGGACAGCACCATGACAAAGAGCAGCGGCAGGCCGAAATCCCACACCTGGGCGCGGTGGTCGGGTACGAGCTTTATCAGGCGGGTGACGCCCAGCGCACGCGCCAGCACGACGTTCTCTGCAAAGACGGCCAGCACCATATAGCTGATAAACTGCACGATACCGTTAAAAATCTGCTGTGTCTCAATGCTTGCGGTCAGCATACAGGCGGCGCACCTCCTCGTGTTTATAGTCTGTGTACAGGTTGGCGGCGGCGCACCAGACGGCGGCCAGGATACCTACGATGACAAACCCGCCTGCGGGCAGTGCGGCCAGCGGCAGCAGGGCGTTGTGCAGGATGACATTGCCGAACACCGCGCCGGTAGCCAGCAGCTCACGCAGGCAGCCGACGATGAGCAGCACGATGCACATACCCAGCGCATTGTTGAAGCCGTGGCGGAACGCATCCTTAACGGGTTCCAGGTCGGCAAACTCCATGCGCTTGACGATGGCAGGCTCCACGACCATGATGGGCAGGTAGATACCCAGCAGCGACAGATCGGTGCCGAACAGCCAGTAGAGCAAAATGTACGTGGGAATGTAGAGAAGCGCGGCGGAATAGCAGTACACCACCGGGCGGAAACGGTTTTTCGTCAGGTGGCAGACGGCCACGGCCAGCACGCGGGTGAACGTGACGAGAATCAGTGCGGCGATGCAGAGCATCAGCGCACGCTGGCCGTCCAACGCGGCACCGATGACCGGGGCCATACCGAGGCCGCGTACCAAAACCGGGTTGGAAAGCCAGATGTGGTCGGCGCGGATGCGCTCGTTCAAAGCGGCTTCGGCCTCGGCGTAGGTGCGGGGCATCCCGACCGGGCCGCGGCGCTTCGGGGCGGCCTCGGGCGCAGGCACAGCGGGCTTGGGCTGCGTTTGCGGCACAAGCTGGGGGGCCTGAGCGCTTTCCGGGATGAACTGCTGTGTGGTCTGCACGGTCTGCACGGGCTGCACGGGCTGTGGCGCGGGGGCCGCCTTCTGGGCGGCGGCACACAATTCGGACTGCGGGACCTGCACGGTGCGGGTCGCGTCGGCAGCGGGTTTGCTGGTGCGGATGGTGCGGGTCGCGTCGGGCTGCGGCTTGTCTGCAAGGGATTTCGCCGCGCGCGGCGGTGGGTTTGTGCCGTACTCCCGGTCGCGGTAGGTGCGGAAATGGCTTTCCTCCTCCTGTGCGAGCTTCTGCCGCTCGGCTTCGCGCTCGGCCTGGCGGCGCTGGACTTCCTCCAGCATGGCGCGACGCTCGGCGGACGTGTAGCGCGGGCGGCTCGTCGGGATGATGACTGTGTCGCTGTGGGCGGCCGTGTTGCGGGCGGGCGCAGCGGCGGCCTGCGGCTGTACGATGGGCTTTTTCTGGGCGGCAGATTCAGCCTCAGTGGGCGTCTTGCCGGCCTGCATGGCGGCGATGGCCTGCTCGATCTCGGCACGGCTGGCACCGCGCTCGGCCATGCGGCGGGCCGTCTCGACCATTTCCTTGGTGATGTGCGGGATGATCAGCGTCTCGTTGCGCTCCTCACCCCGGCGGCGATTATTCGGGTTTTGCTGCATTGGCAAGGCGCCGTTCCTCCTCTCTCATAAAGCGGATGCGCTCGGTGCGGTGGCTGATCAGGTCAAGCCACTCGGGGATAGCGCCCACGATCAGCAGGGCGCAGCAGACAGCGCACTCATAGGGGCTGAACGCGCGGAACACGTAGGTCATGATGCCCAGCGCCGCGCCGTAGATGATGCGGCTCATCCGGCGGTCAGGCATCGTGACCGGCTCACAGATCAGGAACAGCCCGCCGAACAGCGCCGTGCCGGACAGAATAACATACTTTTCCAGGTAGATGCGCTGGCGGATGAACTCCCACGGCAGGCTGAAGGCTGGCAGCTCGTTGAGCTGCGGGAACAGCCACGGCAGGCCGATGACAAAAATAAAGAACGGCAGCACGACGGAAAGTTTGATGCGTCCGCGCACGAGCAGGAACAGCCCGCAGGCCATGACCACCAGCGCGGCGCTGGTGCCGACGGCGGCGGAGACGTTGCCGGTCAGCAGGTTCATCGTGCTGGCGCTGGGCAGGCCGCCGGTCCGCAGGGTGGCGTTCATGCCCGCGACGACGGTGGTGTTCACCTCGCCAAAGAGCGGCAGCTGCGTACCCGGGACCGGGTAGAAAAAGACATTTTTCGGCCACGAGACACCGGCCACGACCATGCCGACGGCGGCGGGGTGGAACGGGTAGTGCCCCTCACCGCCGAAGGCCTCCTTGACCAGCACGGCAACAATGACGGCGGCGATGACGATGGGATAAGAGATGCTGGCGGGCATCATCAGCACGATCAGCGCGGCAAAGCACTCGCTGGACGGCTCATGGGACTGGTAGCCGGTGCCGTGCAGTGGGGCCAGGGCACAGTCGCACAGGTAGGCGGTCAGAAGGGCCGCCAGCAGCAGCAGCAGAGGGCGCGGGCCGTAGTAATACCACGACATACCGATGAGCGGTACCGTGCACCACAGCAGGTCGCTGTAATAGCTGTAATTCTTGCTGCGTTCAATTTTTTTACGGTTGGGCATGGGGTAAAAGCTCCTTTACTTGCTGTGCAGTACGCGCGCTACAGCGGCGGGGTCGGCGGCGTTGAAAAGCGAGCTGCCGGCCACGAGCCAGTCGGCCCCGGCTTCACTGCACAGGGGACCGGTCTCAACGTTGACGCCGCCGTCCACCTCAATCAAAGTGGAAAGACCGCGGCGGTTACATTCGGTGCGGATAGCGGCAATACGCTCCGGTGTGGCAGGGATGAATTTCTGCCCGCCGAAGCCAGGTTCCACGCTCATGACCAGCACGAGATCCACGGCGTCGAGATAGGGGTAAACGGCCTCGACCGGGGTGCCGGGGCGGATGCTGATGCCCACCTGGCAGCCGGTGGCGCGGATGGCGTCAATGGTCTCTCCAACCGCGTCGGGTACAGCCTCGAGGTGGAAAGTGATGAGATTTGCACCTGCCTTGGCGAAGTCCGGGGCGTAGCGTGCGGGCTCGCTGATCATCAGGTGGACGTCGTAATAAACTTCAGGCAAAGCGGCGTGCAGACATTTCAGCACCGGCGCGCCGTAGCTGATGTTGGGTACAAAATGGCCGTCCATCACGTCAAAGTGCATCAGGTCCGCGCCTGCGTCCAACAGGCGGGTGCAGTCGTTTTGCAGGTTGGCCAGGTCCGCCGACAGGATCGATGCGGCAACTTTTGTCATACTCTATATACTCCCTTTGTGTAGTCCCTCTTATATAGCAGTATGTGCAGTGTGCACATATAAAAATATTATAGCCCAATCCGTCCCAAAAAGCAAGCCGCCCGCAGGGGGTGCGGGCGGCAGGGATGATTTGGAATTATGATTTGTTTTTATTCTCCCACTGGTGCACGGTTTGCAGCTGGAACTCAAAATCCCGCGCGTCTTTGGCGAGCTGGCTGGACAGGATAATGCCCGAGATAAACAACAGCAGCGCCGCCACCAGCACAAAGCAGCAGACGATCAAAGTCGGGAAGCGCGGCACAAGCCCGGTCTGGAAATATTCGCCCAGCACCGGCACCATAAAGCCGATGCCGAACACCGCCAGAATGGCCGCCAAAATGCCGAAGAACAGGAACGGACGGTAATTTTTGAACAGCCGTGCGATGGTGCCCAGCACTTTAAAGCCGTCAGAGTAGGTGTTCAGCTTGCTCTCCGACCCTTCCGGGCGGTCGCGGTAGTCGATGACGACATTCTCCACCTGCATATTGCGCTGCAGGGCGTGGATGGTCATTTCCGTTTCGATCTCAAACCCGCGGGACAGCACCGGATAGGTCTTGACGAACTGGTAGCTGAATGCGCGGTAGCCGGTCATGATGTCCTTGATCTTGCCTCCGAACAGATGGTTCGTGCAGAAGCGGACCAGGTCGTTGCCAAAGTTGTGGAACGGCCGCTTATTCTGGGTGTAGTAAGTGCTGGAAAGCCGGTCGCCGACGACCATGTCGGCCTGGCGCTTGGTCACGGCGGCGACCATCTCGGGCGCGGCCTCGGCCGGATAGGTGTCGTCGCCGTCAACGAGAATATACGCTTCCGCGTCGATTTCTCGGAACATACGGCGCATGACATTCCCCTTGCCCTGCTGGTACTCGTGGCGAACAACGGCCCCGGCCCTGGCAGCCAGCTCGGCGGTGCCATCGGTGGAGTTGTTGTCATAGACATAGACGGTGGCATCGGGCAGTACGCGGCGGAAATCCGTCACGACCTTCTCGACGGTCTTGGACTCATTGTAGCAAGGGATCAGTACGGCGATTTTATCCATAATACTCCTCCGGGAAATTTACATCCAGAATTGAACAAGGCGGCTGACAGTGTAATAGAGTGAAGGGTTCAGCCCCTGCAGCCACGGCTCCATGGCGAACAGCGTGCAGAAGCGGTAAACGGCGGTGTATGCCACGGCGGCAGCCATGACCACGCGCAGCGCAGGCAGTGCGGCAGCGGCGGTGGCATCCCC
This sequence comes from Gemmiger sp., assembly GCF_057431175.1. Lineage (NCBI taxonomy): Bacteria > Bacillati > Bacillota > Clostridia > Eubacteriales > Oscillospiraceae > Gemmiger > Gemmiger sp. The sequence goes on from NZ_DBMDDV010000016.1 coordinate 36,144, forward strand.
CACGGCGGCGCGGCGGCTGAGTGCGCCCTCGGCACAGAACCAGCACAGCGCCGCCCCGACGAGCAGCACCGGGCTGTAATCCATCAGATAGCGGTAGAGCACCCCGGCCATTTCGCAGTCCACAACGGTCATAACGACCATGGCGGCGATGCCGCCGTAGACAATGCCCGCCACGGCGCGGCGGCGGTGCAGACAGCGGCGGAACGCGGGCAGCAGCGGCAGCGCCAGCACCCACAGGTAGGGCGTGGCGGCCAGCATACCGCCGGTGAATTTCTCGCTGATGGTGCGGATGACGGCGTTCGTCTGGACGTCCGTCTCCCGCAGGAAGGGAAACACGCCCTGCCAGCTGGGCAGCTCAAACAGGCTGGTAAACACGGCAGGCCCGATGCGCACGGCATTGAAGCCGCGCTGGGTCATATCGTTGCCGGTCAGGTTGTAGTTGGCACCGAAGTCAAGCGGCGAACCGAACCGCGCGGCGTTGTACCACATCAGCCCGGCGGCGACCACGACCACCGGCAGGATAAAAGCGGCGGCCTCCCCTGCCCCGGCGCGGCTGCACAGCCGCTTTTGCCCAATGTACCGCTGCCAGAAGATGGGCACAGCCAAAAAGGCGAACAGCTCCATCTGAGGGCGGCACCCGGCCACCAGCGCTGCAAACAGACTGCCAAAGGCAAGCTTGGCTAAAATCGCCCCGCGCTTTTCCACCGGGGTGCTGGCGGCGGAAAGCCAGAGCCACAGCCCCAGCATCAGCAGCGCCGCACCGCAGAGGATGGCGTACTCATAAATGTAGGGACGCACCAGCAGGTAATACAGCTGGCTGCCCAGCACCACAGCGGCCACGGCCAGCAGGTACGCGGCGGCGGAGGTCTGCGGGAACCACCGGCGCACGGCCTGCCCCACCACGCCGAAGCAGGCGGCGAGGAGCAGCAGCCCTAGAACGACCATGCAGGGCGCATAGGCCAGATTCTGGATGCCGGTCAGCGCCTCAAAGGGCAGCTGGAACAACAGGCACGGCACAATGCCGAAATAGACGTAGTAGCGCCCATTATAGAAGGCGTGATCCCAGTGGATATCGTTGATCTGCGCCGCATCCCGTGCCCCGGCGTCGTAGGGGTTCTCCAACGCCAGCAGCTCGGCGGGCGGGTCGGCCTCCAGATCCAGGCGGCCATTCAGCAGGCTGTGGGCCAGTGCGCCGTACTGCTGGTAGACGAAGCTGACGGTGCTCTTACCGTCCCAGAATGCGGTGTTGTAATCTTTTGTAGCAAGGCCGGTGTTGCCCGGCTCCCAGAAAGGCACGACCACCACAAAGGCGGCCAGAACCAGGCCCAGCACGGCGGCTGCGGCGCGGTCGCATACATTGCCCGCCAGCCAGCGGCGGTGCCATAACCCGCTGGCCGGGCGCAGGCCATAGACAGTCAGCAACGCCAGAAATACCGCGATAAAACGCAGAACCGAGAAATTCAGCGCCCGCGGGGCGTTCGCCGTGATGCCGCTGAACGTCAGCGCCACCGGAAACTGCGCGTAGGTGGAGCTGTACCCGGCGGCGGTCAGCGTCATCATGTTGACATTGCCGGTCAGATCCAGGCTGATGGTGTGGGTGCGCGGGGCCTGCAGGCCGACCTGCCAGCTGCCAAAGCGGGTCAGCTGGGTGTTGGCCGCGTCAGTGCCCTCGATGGTGAAGGTGACGGCGCTGTCTGCGTGGAGCAGGTCGGTATCGTCATTGACGATGCCGTCAAACCGCAGGTTGTAGATGGGGCGGTCGATGTTCAGAAACCGCAGATAGGTCCGGCCCTCGTCCAGCGAAATCGTGCCCAGCCCGCGCCCGACGTTGATGTTCTCGTCGAGGTAGTCAACGAGCTGGAACGGCTCATAGCTGTGGGTGTTGAAGTAGGCAACGTTGCCGACGAATACTTCCAACCCCAGCGCCGTGACGAGCAGCAGCGGAACAACGGCTTTCAGCCCCTTGCGGCCAAAGCTGCGCAGCCCGGCGGTGACGAAACCGGTCCAGCCGTTCAGCGCTGTGACGGCCACGAGACGGAACGCATTGAAGCCGATGGTCAGCCCGGGGCGGTGGTAGGCAAAGACCGCGAACAGCCAGGTGGCCAACCATAGGCCGACGGCCCAGACGATGTCCTGCTTTATGACGCTGCGTCGCTGAAGCTTTCCGGGCAAAAGCCCGAACAGCGCAGAGACCAGCGCCGTGAGGAAGATCGTTATCAGGAAAAACATGGGGCGCAGTCGGCTCCTTTCAGTGTGAATAAGGCTTCCCCCTTGGGGGAAGGATTTTATCACTGTTTCGCGTACTTTTCAATCTCATGCAGCCAGAAATCAGCGGTTTTGTCCCAGCTGTATTTCTGCAGGACCGCATCGGGCGCGGCTACGGGCTGGGCGGCCAGCGCGTCCAGGTCTACATCATAGTCATAGGGGTCGAAATACCGCGCTGTATCGCCGTACAGTTCCGGCAGGCAGGTGGCGTTGGCAAGTGCAATGGGCGCGCCCAAGGCCAGCGCTTCCAGCGGCGGGATGCCGAACCCTTCAAACACGGCCGGGTGCAAAAATAGCTTGCAGTGCTGCATCAGCGCGGCGTTCTCGGCGTCCGAGACATAGCCCGGGTAGAATACGTTGTGTGTGTCCTTGGCTTCGTTATCATCGCCGAAGGCCCGAAGGTCCTTGCCGCCTGCCACCACAAACGTCTTGTCAGGGTTGCGGCGGGCGACCTCGCGGATCCATTTGAAATTCTTGTGCTTGGCAAGGCTGCCGAGAGCGTAGTAGTACTCCCCTTTCTGGACGCCGGGCATCTTTTCAAAAATGCTCTCGTCGGGGGTCACACCCTTCATATGCTCCCAGCCGTTGTAGGTGATGCCGATTTTATCCAGCGGGATGCCGAGCTTTTCACTGATGAGGTGGCGCTGGTTGTCGCTGACTGTGAACACCCGCTGGGCAAACCACTTCGTGGACAGACAGTGTACCCAGAACTTGAAGCGGAAAAAGCCCTTGTCGGTGTCCATGACCAGCGGGCGGATATCGTGCAGCACGGTGACGCTGCGCTTGGTCAGCAGCATATCGCTGGCCAGGCCTACATAAAACGCATGGGTGCGGCGCAGGTAGGCGGGCAGCACAGCCAAATTGTAAAAATATTTGACCGCTTTCAGCGGCACCAGCTGGATGTTTTTCAGCTCCGGCAGGTGAATGGGGCGGCCGTCGTCGCGGTAGGCAATCCGCACATCCAGGCCGGTGCCCTCAATGAGTTTATCCAGCCGGACGACGGTTTCATAGACATAGCGCGGGATGCCGGTGATATTATCACACAGTACCGTGCCGTTGATGACGATGGGATTCAATCCAGTTCCTCCTTCTCCCAGTGGGAGCAGTCGAGCAATTCCTGCTGCCAGTCGGCCATGCGGCGCTCGCAGTATTCTTTCAGCTCACGCTCAAAGCGTTCCTCGCTGAAACTGCGGCTGTGCTCGCGAATTTCTTCTTTAGAATAGGCAACGCCGTCGCGCTCAAACCGCTCGATGCAGTCGGCCAGGCTTTCGACGGTCTGCTCTTTGAACCAGTAGCCGGTCTTGCCGGGCACAACACTCTCGCACGCGCCGCCGCGGCCATAGGCCAGCACCGGCGTACCCGCGCTCTGGGCTTCCACCGGCGTGATGCCGAAGTCCTCTTCACCCGGGAAAAGGAACGCCTTGGCCCGCAGGTAGTAGCTGCGCACTTCCTCGTCGGAAAGGCCGCCGCCCAGAAATTCCACGGTCGGCCCGGCCATGGCCTTGAGCTTATCCAGTTCTCCCCCGCCGCCGATGACGACGAGGCGCTTGCCCAGCTTCGTGCAGGCCTGCACGGCCAGATCAACGCGCTTGTACCAGGTCAGGCGGCCCACGGTGAGGTAGAAATCCTCTTTTTCGACAAAAGGTGCTTCGTTGATGTGGCAGCCGGGGTAGATCACGTCACTGTCACGCCGGTAATATTTTTTGATGCGCTGCGAGATATAATGCGAGTTGGCAATAAAATAATCCACGCGGTCGGCGGCGCACTTGTCCCAGACGCGCATCTTGTGCATCTGCCCCGGCATGACGAGGCGGGCAAGCCAGTTGGCATTGGCGCGGTAGGTGTAGTAAAAATCCCACACATAGCGGATGGGCGTATGGCAGTAGCAGATATGCACGGCATCCGGCCGGGTGATAACACCCTTGGAACAGGACGAGCAGGACGACAGCACAAGGTCGTACTCAGTCAGATCGAACGCCTCAAACGCGGTGGGCATCAATGGCAGCATGGCCTTGTAGAGCTTGTTGGAAAACGGCACCTTCTGGAACCAGCTGGTGCGGATATCGTAGCTCTTGAACCATTCGGGCATATTGTTGGGGTCGTACACAAGGGTGTAGATGACAGCATTGGGGAAAACGTGCTTCATAGCGTCCACAACGCGGTCGCCGCCGGCATAGCCGACGAGCCAGTCGTGGACGATGGCAACTTTCGGTTCCTTTTTGCTCATGACGGACACTCCTGTTCGGTAACGCGGGGCGCGTTACTGCAATTTTTCGTCGTTGACCATCTTGCCGCCGAACACCGTGCGGAAGATGATCTTGATATCCAGCGCCACGGTCCAGTTTTCGATGTACCAGATATCGTAGCGGATGCGCTCGGCAATGTCGGTGTCGCCGCGCAGACCGTGGACCTGTGCCCAGCCCGTGCAGCCGGGGCGTACCTGCTGGCGCACGAGATAGCGCGGGATTTCCTCTTTGAAGTGCTCGACGTGGAAGGGCACCTCTGGCCGCGGGCCGACGAGGGACATATCCCCCTTCAGCACATTGAAGAATTGGGGCAGCTCGTCGAGGCTGAACTTGCGGATAAAGCTGCCGAAGTGGGTCTTGCGGGGGTCGTAGTCGGTGGACCAGCCTGTCTCCTGCTGCACATTGACCCGCATGGAGCGGAACTTGTACATCATGAAGGGCTTTTTGTTCAGACCAATACGCTCCTGTTTAAAGATGATCGGCCCGGGGCTGGACAGCTTGACGCCGATGGCCGTGACCAGCATGATGGGGCTGGTCAGGATAATCAGGATCAGGCTGCCGAGGATATCCAGCCCGCGCTTGACGGCGGCGTTGAGCAGGTTGTCAAAGGGCGTCTGCCGCACGTTGATGAGTTTGCACTCGTCCAGCACATCGATGGTCGGCCGCGCGGGGAGGTAGTCGCTGTAAAACGGCACCATCGTAATGCGCACGCCGTTTTTGTCGCAGGCGGCAAAAACGTGGGGCAATAATTCGATTTCGTCGGCTTCCAGCGCCACGACGACCTCATCCACGGCGATTTCGTCCAGCTTGGCGGCCAGGTTGTCATACCCGCCCAGGAACTTTACGCCCAGGCCGGGCTCTTCCACTTTGGCAAGATAGCCGTCCACGACGAAGCCGTAGTAGGGGTTATGCTCCAGCGCACGCAGATAGAGTGCGGCGGATTTGCCGCCGCCCACCAGCAGAATGTGGCGCAGGCCCAGCCCCTTGCGGCGGCGGGCACGGTCGACCCAGCGCAGGACCATCCGCTCAAACACGACGGCGGCGGTGGAGAGAATGTAGAACAGCGCCAGCACAATGCGGGAGTAGTCGTCCAAGTGCAGTAAATACAGCGCACCAATGAAAATCAAGAGGCCCGCTGCGTTGATAATGGCAATTTTGGTGCAGCGCTCGGCCAGGCCGTGCAGCCGCGCATTGTTGTAAATGCCCGCCACCCAGTAGATGAGCACCAGCACCAGCGACGTGGCCAGCCCGGCAATGATGTTGCGGGGATCCTGCGCCACGGCCAAGGCCGGGCCGGCACCGCCGGGCTCAAAATAGCGGACATAATTAAAACGAATATAGTTGGCAAGCAGAAAGCCCACAAACAGCAGCGCTGCATCCAGCAGCACAAACAGCAGGCTTTTAAAGCGTTGGTTTTTTTCCAGCAAGGGTAGCCTCCGTGAAACAAGTAGAAGTAAACAATCTATTCTACCATATTTCTACTGTTATTGCAAATCAGCGGTACAATTCCTGCAGCTGATCCAAGGTCTTTTTCATCTCGGCGCGGACCTCCGGCGGACCGGAGACGACGACGCCGGTGCCAAAACCGGCCACCCAGCCGAAAAACTGCGGGCTGACCTGAATCTCGGCGGTCATTGTGAAATGCTCGCCGTCGGGGCAGGGCGTTAAGATCGGCCCGGTGCCGAACCGATCGATCATCGCCCCGGCAAAGCGGTTCTCGCACAGGAGCGTCACCCTCTTCAGGGGGCCGTTGAACATGCCGAACATCTGCTGCATATAGGCATTCACGTCAAAATTTGCGTATTCCTCGGAACCTTCGCGGGTGGTGTCGGGCAGCTGGTGGACGTTCTGCATCTTGTCCACGCGATAGTGCTTGAGCCGCCCCTCGGTGTAGGCGATGAGGTAATAGTTGCCGTTCTCCCAAACCAGCACCCAGGGGCTGACACGGTAGAGCTGGCCGTCGTGGCGCGGGGTCATCCGCTTTTGCAGGTTCCAGTCGCAGTATTTGAACTGTACCTGCTGCCCTGCCGTGATAGCAGTGTGCAGTGCATCGACGGTGTAAAGGATTTTCTCGTCGGTGCTCTTGATGCGGCCGCTGACCAGAACCTTGCGGTCCAGCTCCGCCTGCCGGTATTTCGAGGTGAACTGCCCCAGCTTGTCAATGAGGATTTTGGATTTGCGCGCCGTGATAAATTTGCTGGCGTAGACAGCGTCCACCAGAAGTTTCAACTCGGCCAGCTCAAAGGGAGTCTCGGTCATATAGTAGCCGCCGCCGCGGCCGCGCTGCTGCACGATTTCGTACTTGGAATCGGGCAGGTTGTTCAGCGTGTTCAGGTCATCGTAGACGCTCTTGCGCTCGGCCACGACGCCATGCTCCTGCAATTCTTCCACCAGCTGCGGCACGCTGAGGGGATGTTTTTCGTCCGTCTCGCGGGCGAGAATCTCCAAAAGGACAAGCAGCTTGCGTTTTTGGCCTTCTTTGCGCGGCATAACAACGGCTCCTTTCCGGCAATATGCAGATATAGTCCTATTATACACCCTATAAAGGGAGAGGGCAAGAGGGACGCCGCCCCTTACAACTCCATCTCCGCCAAAATCTCCCCCAAATCCGCGAAAATATCCGTGGGCAGCATGGCGGTCATGCTGCGGCGGCGGGCACAGCGGTCGGCGGCAGTGCCGTGCAGCCAGACAGCGCAGGCGGCCATTTGGGCGGGGGTGCGGTTCTGCTTCAGCCCGGCGGCCAGCAGCCCGGCGGTCAGCCCGGCCAGAATATCCCCGCTGCCGCCCCGGGCCAGTCCGGCGTTGCCGGCGGCGTTATGCAAAAGCTCCCCGCCCGGCGCGGCAATCAACGTGCCGCTGCCCTTTAGAACGGCGACGCAGTGATAGGTTTCTGCCAGCCGCAAAACGGCCTGCTCCCGGTCGGCTTGTACATCGGCCACGGTGCAGCCCAACAGTCGCGCGGCCTCGCCGGGGTGGGGCGTCAGGATGGTATTTCCCGGCAAGGGGTCCCGCAGCCTGCCCGCCGCAAGCGCGTTCAGTGCGTCGGCGTCTAGCACCGCACCCGCCCACGGCGGATTCTTGCCCAGCAGGGCGCGGCAGACTTCCCCTGCCCCCTCCCCCAAGCCCGGCCCGGCCAGCAGAACGGCGTGTTTTTCGGCAAACCAGCTGCGCAGTGCGGCGGCGTCCTGGGGGTGGATGCCCCCACCCGCCGCCGTGCGGCAGCCGCAGGCACAGCATTCCGGCGTGCGGGCCAGCACCATCTGCACGACCGGCTCCACACTGGCCAGGTACACCAGCCCCGCGCCGCCGCGCAATGCGCCCTCGGCACACAGGGCCGCTGCGCCGCGGTAGGCAAGGCTCCCCGCTGCGGCCAGTACACTGCCGTAGCTGCCCTTGTTGCTGTCCGCCTGCCGCCGGGGCAGCCAGCTTTGCACCAGTTCCCGCGTGATTTCCTGCTGCATCTTGCATCCCTCCGAGAATGTATTATAATAAGTATATTATAAAGCATTTGCGGCGAAAACGAAAGGGGCAGTTTGCATGATCCGCGCATTGGAAGAAATTTTGGCAGAGACAAAAAACATGGTCTTTTTCGGTGGGGCGGGCGTCTCGACCGAGAGCGGCATCCCGGATTTCCGCTCGGTGGACGGGCTGTACCATCAAAAGTTCAAATACCCGCCGGAGACGATGCTCTCTCACAGCTTTTACGAACGACACACCGATGAATTTTACGACTTCTACCGCCAGAAGCTCATCGTACACGGCGCAAAGCCCAACGCGGCCCACCTGCGGTTGGCGGCGCTGGAGCGCGAGGGAAAGTGCAAGGCCGTTGTGACCCAGAACATTGACGGCCTGCACCAGGCGGCGGGCAGTAAGGTCGTGTATGAGCTGCACGGCTCTACCTTGCGCAACTACTGCACGCGCTGCGGCAAATTTTTCCCGGTCAGCTTTATTGAGGATGCGGCCGGCGTCGGCGACGGAGTACCCCGCTGCGACGAGTGCGGCGGCATCGTGAAGCCCGACGTTGTGCTCTACGAGGAAGGCCTGGACGAGCAGACGATGGAAAACGCCGTGAACGCCATTCGCAAGGCCGACACCCTTATTGTCGGCGGCACAAGTCTGGCGGTCTACCCGGCGGCGGGGCTGCTGCGGTATTTCCGGGGTGACAACCTTGTCGTCATCAACAAACAGCCCACCTCGGCGGACGCCATGGCCAATCTGCTTATCCACGAGCCAATCGGCCGCACGCTGGACCCCAATGACAATGTGGAGGCGTAATTTTTACACAAAAATCTATGGTTTTTTCAAAAAAGGCATTGCAAAACGCCGGGGATTTTTGTTATGATAGATTCGTAGCGTTTTTATAGGGAACAGTACATAGAGGGGGACGGTTTTATGGCAAACGCACTGACGGATTTTACCAAAAAACGTGAATTTTTGGTCTGTATGGACTCCGACGGCTGCGTGATGGACACAGTGCGCATCAAGCATTCGACCGTCATGTGCCCCGAGCTCATCCGCGTGTTTGCGCTGGATGATTACGCGGAGTTTATCACGGCAGCCTGGGACGAGATCAACCTGCACACCATCACCCGGGGCATCTCCCGGTTTGAGAGCGTGCGGCTGGTGTTTGACCGGCTGAAAAACCGCGGCATCGAGATTCCCGGCAGCGAGGATATTGCCGCCTGGGTCGATACCGCCAACGAGCTTTCTACGGCCAGCCTGCAGCGGGAGCTGCAAAAGACAGGCAGCCTGGCCCTGCGCAAATTGCAGGAGTGGAACAATGCCTGCAACCGCCGCATCCAGGCCTTGGAGCCGACGTTTGAGCCGTTCCCCGGTGTAGAAGAAAGCCTGCGCCAGCTGCACGCGGTCGCCGATGTGGCCGTTGTCAGCGCCGCGAACGAGAGCGCCATTGCCAGTGAGTGGAAGCGTTACGGCCTGGCCCGTCACGCGGATGTCATCTTCGGCCAGGAAGTGGGCAGCAAGGCAAACTCCATCGCCACAATGCTGGCCTGCGGGTATGAGAGCCGCAAGGTCATGATGGTGGGTGACGCTATGGGCGACGCCCAGGCCGCCGCCGCCAACGGCGTGGCCTTTGTGCCGATTCTGCCGGGCCGCGAGGCCGACAGCTGGCGGCGCTTGCAGGAGGAAGCCCTGCCGAAGCTGCTGCACGGCACCTTCAGCCCGGAATATCAGGCTGAACTGCTGGCCGCGTTGCGCAGCGCCCTGCACGGGTAAGCTAAAATACACCAAAATTCGCGCCGTCACTCTTGTGACGGCGCTTTATTTATGGTATACTAACTATAATTATCTGCATAAATAAACAGCGCGTGTCATGCTGATGTACCGTAGGGGCGGGGCGCTGCGGAAATGCAAAATTCATCTGGGAAAAGGAGCCTCATGTATGGACTTATTACAGCAGGCCCGGGCAGAAATTGATATGGTCGATGCGGAGATGGCCGCCCTGTTTGAGCGGCGGATGTGCGCGGTGGCCGATGTGGCACGCTATAAGGCCGAGACCGGCAAGCCGGTCTTTGACGCCGCGCGGGAGGCTGCTGTGCTGGACAAAAACACGGCCCGCATCGCCGATGAGACGCTGCGCCCCTACTACCGCGCATTTTTAAACGATGCCATGGCGGTTTCCCGTGCGTATCAGCGGGCACAGCTGGGCCGGGACACCGCCGCCTATCAGGGTGTGCCCGGTGCGTGGAGCCATATCACGCTGCGGCGGCTCTTCCCCTTTGCGCGGGAATCCGCCTTTGCCACCTGGGGCGAGGTCTTTGACGCTGTGCAGAAGGGCGACGCGCAATTCGGCGTTCTGCCGTTTGAAAATTCCAGCGCGGGCGATGTTTCCACCGTGCTGGACCTGCTGTACACCCACCCCGAAATCATCGTTTCCAGAATGTGCGATATGCACATCCGGCAAGACCTGGTAGCTGTGCCCGGCGCGACGATAGAGACGATCAAGACCGTTGTCAGCCACCCGCAGGCCCTGGCCCAAAGCAGCGTTTTTGTGCAGCAGCACGGCTTTAAAACGGCCACCTGGGGCAACACGGCCGATGCCGCCCGCCATGTGGCTGAGCTGGGCGACCCCACCGTTGCGGCCATTGCCAGCGCCGAGACGGCGGAACTGTACGGGCTGCAAATTCTCTCCCCCGGCATCAACGCCGAAGGCGACAACACGACGCGGTTCATCGTCATTGAACGCGCCGACACCGCCCCCACCATGACCGGCGAGGGCCAGCGGCTGGCGCTGCTGTTCACAGCACGCCACAAGCCCGGCCAGCTGGCCGCCGCGCTGGATCAGATCGGCGCACGTGGCTTTAACATGGAGTGCATCAAGAGCCGCCCCCTGCCCCATGTTCCGTTTGAATATTATTTCTATGTGCAGCTGGTTTGCCCGGCGGGCAGTACCGGCGCAGAGTGCCAGGCCCTGCTGGACACCCTGACCCCTGTTTGCAGTACCCTGCGGCTGTTGGGTGCGTTCACCCTGGACGGTACGGAGAAATAAGCCATGAAGAAAAAGGATGTGCGAAGCATGAAACTGACGATGCAGCTTAAAAGCCGCAGCTACGATATTATTTTGAAGGCCGGCTGCCTTGCCAACCTCCACCAGTTTACCAACGTGCAGGGCCGCAAGGTCTTTGTGCTGACGGATTCCGGCGTGCCTGCCGACTACGCCAAGATCGTGGCCGGCCAGTGCCAGGAAGCCACCGTCTACACCATCCCCCAGGGCGAGGGCAGCAAATGCCTGAAAGTCTACGGCCAGGTCTTGCAGGCCATGCTGGAATTTGGCATGGATCGAAAGGATTTGCTGGTCGCCGTGGGCGGCGGCGTTGTGGGTGATCTGGGCGGCTTCTGTGCTGCCAGCTATATGCGCGGCATCGATTTCGTCAACTGCCCCACGACGGTTCTGTCCCAGGTGGACTCCTCCATCGGCGGCAAAACGGCCATCGACCTGGGCGAAACGAAAAACATCGTCGGCGCGTTCTGGCAGCCGAAGGTCGTGCTCGTCGATTTTGACACACTGAAGACCCTGCCCCGCCGCCAGATCGTCAACGGCCTGGCCGAGGCGCTGAAAACCGGCATCATCGGCGACCCGCAGCTGTTCGCCCTGTTTGAGTGCGAGCACCCCGAGGAAAATATTGAACAGATTGTCTACCGCAGTCTGAAGTTCAAAAAGAAGATCGTCGAACAGGACGAGCGCGAGGGCAGCGTCCGCGCCTGCCTGAACTTTGGCCATACCATCGGCCACGGCATCGAGGCCGTGCGCGGTGTGCGCGGCCGCCGCACGACCGGGCTGTACCACGGCGAGTGCGTCGCGCTGGGCATGCTGCCGATGATTGAGGACAATGCTCTGCTCAAGCGTACCCGGGCGATCTACCGCACGCTGGGCCTGCCCACCCGCACCGGGGCCAACAAGGAAAAAGTCCTGGCCTACATGCAGCACGACAAAAAGGCCCGGGGGGATTCCATCACCATCATCAAGTGCCCCGGCCTTGGCTGCTGGCGCGCCGATAAGCTGCCGATGACCGAGCTGCCGACTTTCTTGGGCATAGATTGAGTGTGCAGGGGCGGATGCTTGCATCGACCCCTGCGGAGATATACAAGAGATAAACTTATGAAAAACACCTTTGGAAATACCGTCAGTATGACGATTTTTGGTGAGAGCCATGGGCCTGCGGTGGGGGCGGTGCTGGATGGCTTGGCTGCGGGGCTGCCTGTGGATGAGGCCGCCATCGCTGCAGCCATGGATCGCCGCCGCGCCCGGGGGGATGGGCTTTCCACCGCCCGCACCGAGGCCGACGCCGTGGAATTTCTCTCCGGCGTTTACAACGGCCACACGACCGGCACAGCCATCACCTTGATGGTCCGCAACCTGAACACCCGCAGCAGTGATTACGCCAAGACTGCTGACCTGCTGCGCCCCGGCCACGCCGACTACACGGCCTACGCTAAGTATGAAGGCTTTCAGGACGCACGGGGCGGCGGGCATTTCTCCGGCCGCATCACGGCGGCCAGCGTCGCGGCGGGCACGATCTGCGAGACCGTGCTGAACAGCTTGGGCGTAAAAGTCTACACCCACATTGCCGAGTGCGCAGGCGTGCAGGACGCGCCCCTTTCCAGCGCTGCGGGACTGGTGATGTCCGACCCGCAGCCCGGGCATTTTGCCCTGCTGGATGCCTCAAAAGAGGAGGACATGCAGACGGCCATCCGCGCTGCGGGCAGCGAGGGTGACAGTGTCGGCGGCATTCTGGAGACCATCGTCACCGGGCTGCCCGCCGGTATCGGCGAACCATGGTTTGACAGCGTCGAAAGCGAGCTGGCCCATCTGATGTTCGCCATTCCCGCCTGCAAAGGCATCGAGTTTGGCGCGGGCTTCGGCTTTGCCGCCCTGCGCGGCAGCCAGGCCAACGACCCCTTCACGATGCGCGGTGATACGGTTGCCACTGCCACCAACAAGAACGGCGGCATCAACGGCGGCATCACGAACGGTATGCCCATCGTGTTCCGCACGGTGCTCAAACCCACGCCCAGCATCTATAAACAACAGCATACCGTGGATTATATCGGCAAGACCGACGGGGAATTGCAGATCAAGGGCCGCCATGACCCCTGCATTGTGCCCCGTGCCGCCGTGGTGCAGAACACCCTGACGGCCTTCGGGCTGCTGGACCTTTTGACCGTGCGGTACGGCACCCTGGCCCAAAAGCACGGCCTGCCCCAAGAGTAAAAGGAAGTGAACACTATGCAGCAACCGCTGTACGGATTGATCGGCGGCAAGCTGGGCCACAGCTACTCCAAGATCATCCATGAGCAGATCGCGGATTACACCTACGACCTGCTCCCCCTGCCCACCGAGGCAGAAGCCCGCGCGTTTATGGAAAAACGCGCGTTTGCGGCCATCAATGTGACGATACCGTATAAGCAGCTCGTCATTCCCTACTGTGACGAGGTTGACCCTAAGGCAAAGGCCATCGGTGCGGTGAACACCATTGTGAACCGGGACGGCAAGCTGTACGGTTACAACACCGACTACGCGGGCTTTGCTTACCTGGCCAAGGCCCACGGCGTGGATTTTGCCGATAAAACCGTGCTGATTCTGGGTGCAGGCGGTACGCATTCGACGGTCGCAGCGGTCTGCCGCGACGGCGGCGCAAAAGAAATTTTGACCGCCAGCCGCACCGGTAAGGACGGTGCGCTGCTGTACAGTGAGGCCATGCACCGCCGCGATGTGCAAATCATCGTCAACACGACACCCTGCGGGATGTTCCCGAATGTCGGGCAATGCCTGATCGACCCGAAAGCCTTCCCTGCACTGGAAGCCGTGTTGGATGTAGTGTACAATCCCTTCCGCACCGAGCTGCTGCTGCGGGCCGAGGACTGCGGTGTGACTGCGGCTGGCGGCTTTGAGATGCTGGTAGCCCAGGCCGTGTTTGCGGCTGAGCATTTCACCGGCAGGCAGCTGGATACGGCGGCCCTCATCCCCGCTGTCAGCCGCCGTCTGCGGCACGAGCTGGCGAATGTCTCCATCATCGGGATGCCGGGCTGCGGCAAATCCACGGTGGGCGCGGCGCTGGCCAAGCGGCTGGGCAAGCGATTTGTGGATCTGGACGCGGAAATTGAACGCCGCACCGGGCATAATATTCCCGACATCTTTGCCCAGGAGGGCGAGGCTGCTTTCCGCCGCTATGAGGCGGAAGTGCTGGCCGAGGTTGCCAAGGACAACAGCCAGGTCATCGCCTGCGGCGGCGGGGTCATCAAAAATCCGGCCAACACCCGCGCCCTGCGCCAGAACGGCCCGGTGCTGTGGGTGCGCCGCCCGCTGGAACGCCTGGCTACGGGCGGGCGTCCCCTTTCGAAGGGCGGGGCTGCCTTAAAGCAGCTGGAAGCCGAGCGCACACCGCTGTACGAGGCCGCCGCCACCGCCGTTTTGGAGAATAACGGCACCTTGACCGAAGCCGTGAATAAAGCAGTAGAACTGTTTGAAGCGGATGAGACGCTGTAAAAGCCTTCCCCCGAGGGGGAAGGTGGCGCGAAGCGCCGGATGAGGGCAAAGTTTATGCGGCCTGCCGTGAAAAAGCAGTATTTGTAAGGCTTGCCCTCATCAGTCCGCTGCGGCGGACAGCTTCCCCCGAGGGGGAAGCCAAAGGTTTGTTTTATAGAGTAAAAAGTATATAAAAAAGAGGTTCCTCCATGATTATTTCCACCAAAAAAGGCACGCCCCAGGTTGAACTGGATCGCATCGTTGACAATTTCGAGAAGCAGGGCCTTTCCGTCACCTTGATCCGTGGCACGGATTACAACGTCTTTGGCCTTGTCGGTGATACGACGAAAATTGCTGAAAAAGACGTGCTGGCCAACCCCTGGGTCGAGAACGTGACCCGTGTGTCTGCCCCCTACAAGCGCGCCAACCGCCTGTTCCATCCCGAGGACACCGTCGTGGACGTCAACGGCGTCAAAATCGGTGGTAAGTCCCCCATCGCCGTGATGGCCGGCCCCTGCAGCGTCGAGGGTGAGGCCCACACCATCAAGATGGCAAAGGCTGTCAAGGCGGGCGGCGCAAACTTCCTGCGCGGCGGCGCATACAAGCCCCGCACCAGTCCCTACTCCTTCCAGGGTCTGGGCACCGAGGGCATCCTCGACCTGGTCAAGGCCCGCGAGGAGACCGGTCTGCCCATCGTCAGTGAGCTGATGGACGAGATCCATATCCCCGAGTTCGAGGAGTATGTCGACGTCGTGCAGATCGGCGCGCGCAATATGCAGAACTTCCAGCTGCTCAAGGCCGTCGGCAAGATGCACAAGCCCATTCTGCTCAAGCGCGGCCTGGCAAACACGATCGAGGAGTGGATCATGTCTGCCGAGTACATCATGGCGGGCGGCAACGAGAACGTCATCCTCTGCGAGCGCGGCATCCGCACCTTTGAGCGCGCGACCCGCAACACGCTGGACCTGTCCGCTGTGCCGGTCATCAAGGAAAAGACCCACCTGCCCATCATCGTCGACCCCAGCCACGCTACCGGTGACTACAAGTACATCGAGAGCATGGCCCTGGCTGCAGTGGCCGCCGGTGCGGACGGCCTGGAAATTGAGGTCCATGACGACCCGCCCCACGCCTGGAGCGACGGCGCGCAGTGCCTGAAACCCGATAAGTTTGCCGATGTGATCGCCAAGTGCCGCAAGGTCGCCGCCGCCATCGGCCGGGAGATGTAAATTGGACGCGAAGATTCATGTCAGCCGCCTGAGCGGCACAGCCACAGTGCCGCCCAGCAAAAGTGCGGCCCACCGTGCAGTTTTGTGCGCCGCTTTGGCGGACGGCACAAGCCATATCACGAATATCGAGTACAGCAAGGACATCCGCGCCACATTGGGCGCAGCGGCCCAGCTGGGTGCCAAAATCACCGAGGAGCCCCACTCCCTGACCATCAAAGGCCACGGCACAGCAGGAGGCTTTGTGACGGTGACGCGCCCGGTGTTCTGCAACGAAAGCGGGTCGACGCTGCGGTTTATGATACCGCTGTTCAGCCTGACGGCCCAGAAAGTGCGCTTTACCGGTGCAGGGCGGCTGTTTGACCGCCCCCAGGCAGTGTATCAAATGCTGTTTGACCGCCAAGGCCTGCATTTTGAGCAGACGCCCGAGGGCATCACGATTTTTGGCCGCCTGCGCCCCGGCGGGTTCACCCTGCCCGGCGATGTGTCCAGCCAGTTCATCAGCGGCCTGCTGTTTGCCGCGCCGCTGATGGACTCTGAGAGCAGCATCGAGGTCCTGCCCCCCTACGAGAGCCATTCCTATGTGGATCTGACCATCGACGCGATGCAGCAGTTCGGCGTCAAGGTGTCGGCCCGCGCCCGTAAAAATGGCAGCATGATGTACCGCGTGGCCGCGCCGCAGCGGTACACGGCCAGCGATTTTGCAGTCGAGGGCGATTACAGCCAGGCAGCATTCCTGGCTGTGCTGGGCTGCGTCATCGGCGGCATCACCATCACCGGCTTAAACCCCGACAGCCAGCAGGGCGATAAGGTCATTTTGGACATTTTAAAGCGCTGCGGCGGCAAATTTAAGGAAGTCGAGGGCGGCTACCACTTTGACCGCAGCCTGCTCAAAGCCACCGAGATCGACCTGGCCGACTG
Organism: Gemmiger sp.; assembly: GCF_057431175.1. Classification (NCBI taxonomy): domain Bacteria; kingdom Bacillati; phylum Bacillota; class Clostridia; order Eubacteriales; family Oscillospiraceae; genus Gemmiger; species Gemmiger sp. Next base: position 52,784 of record NZ_DBMDDV010000016.1, read on the forward strand.
CCCGGACCTGGGGCCGATCCTGTTCACGCTGGGCTGCTTTTGCAGTGGCGAAACAGTCATCACCAACGCGGGCCGTCTGCGCCTGAAAGAGTCCGACCGAATCGAAGCTATGCGGGATGAGCTGCAAAAGATGGGCGCACGCATTGAGGTGGACGGCGACACCGTGCATATTCAGGGCGTGGCGCTCCACGCGCCGAACGCGCCGCTGTCTGGCCACAACGACCACCGCATTGTCATGGCACTGGCCGTGGCAGCCATTGCCAGCGGCCTGCCTGCCCTGCTCTGCGGGGCCGAGGCTGTGGACAAGAGCTGGCCCGCGTTCTGGAACGTGCTGCGCGGCTTGGGTGCCAAGGTGGAGCTTTCCACGGACAAAACGAATGAATTTGACATAAAGGCGTGATTTTGTATGCTGGACAAAAGCAAGAACTATCTGATTGTCGGCCTGGGACTGCTGGGCGGCAAATACGCCCAGGTGTTGAGCCAGAAGGGTTACAGCGTGACCGGCATTACCCACAGCCAGGCGACGCTGGACTATGCCTTGCAGCATGACTATATCCGCGCAGGCAAAAACGCGGATTTTGAGGATTTGATCCGGGCGGCCGACTGCATCGTGTTCGGCCTCTATCCCACCGTTTTGCTGGAATGGGTCGCGCAGTACGGCCAATATATCCGCCCCGGCACAATGGTGACGGATGTCTCCGGCGTCAAGCGCGGCGTGGTTGAGCCTGTGCAGGCTGCTTTGCCTGATGGAGTGGAGTTCATCGCCAGCCACCCGATGGCAGGCCGCGAGACGAGCGGCATTGCCCACAGCGCCGAGGTCAACTTTGCCCCGGCCAACTTCATCATCACGCCGACGGAGAAAAACACCCAGGCGGGCATCGACTGGTGCCGCGATCTGGCTGAGGCGCTGGGCTTCAAGCGAATCAGCGTACTGACCCCTGCCGAGCACGACCACATGATCGGCTATGTCAGCCAGCTGTGCCACGCAATCGCCGTCAGCCTGATGTGTGCGGCGGATAACTCCGAACTTGCGAATTACACCGGCGATTCCTTCCGGGATTTGACAAGAATTGCGCGTATCAACGACAAAATGTGGGCGGAGCTGTTTTTGTGGAACAAGGACAACCTGATTTCGGAGATCGATATGTTTGACAGCGCCTTGCAGGATATGAAGGAAAAGCTCGTCAACGACGACCGGGAAGGCCTGGAAGAGATGTTCCGCCTGTCCACCAAGCGCCGCGAAGCGTTTGATAAGAAATAAGCGTTGACGAAACGAAAGATTTGTGGGATAACATAAGGCAATACCGCACAATTCCCGCCTGACGGCTTAAGCACCGCTCCGGCGGCTGCGGCACGGCATCTGCGTTGCCAAAATGCTCGATAAGACATCCAGTATTATCTGCGCTTTTGGCTTAGCAGCTGCCGCACCTCACTCGCCGTATCGGCACTTAGAATTATGCGGTATTGCCATAAATAGAAAAGGCACTGCGACAAGCGGTTGGCTTTTAGTAACAGGAACCAGATAACTCTAAGAACCGTCACTTGGCCGAGTGGCGGTTCTTGTTTTTTACAACAGAAAACGACAAAAAGCAAGTACATCGGACAAAATCCGGCGTACTTGCTTTTCTTTTTGCATGTTTATACGTTGATTTTTCTGCCCACGCGCAGTACCAGCACCCCAATCACTACCCTCCCCTACAACTGGGGATAAAATCACATATGCAGTCTCTTGACCAGTTCGTTTTTCAAGTCGCGGCCGCGGAAGATGACCAGCCCCAAAAATGTGATGATGCTCAAAATCAGGCAGATGACCCAGGGGATGCTGTGGGCGTCCAGCTTACCGTCGTAATCAATGCGGAAGAACAGTAAAATATACGGCAGAACGCCGATACCAATGTTCATGAGCAGGTACACCAGTGCGTTGGCGGTGAAATTGCTGCGCAAGAACGCAAAAATAAAGTTGCAGGCCAGCGCCACACAGCACAAAATCGGCACGACTAGATCAAGGCTGTACCCGGTGTAGCCGTTGAACCAGTCGGTAAAGACCAACAGCGCCGAGACGAGCAGCAGCAGGTTGAAAATCTGGCGCGGGCCGTTGAATCGGCGGCGCAGCACGGCGCGAAGTACCCGCAGGAGGGCGACGGCCCAGACGGCCATCAGCACACTGAAATGGCGGTGGGGTGTTTCTTCCAGCAGCAGAAAGTCGAATGCGCCGCCCACGACGACAAGCGCCGACAGCACGAACGCCACGATTTTGTACAGCAGCGACGCGCGGTGGATGCGCGGCGCGGTGGCCGGGAAGTATGGCTCCCCCGCCGAGCCGGGCAGGCGGTTCTGGCACAGCGGGCAGTATCGGGCATCCCCACCGACCTGGATATGACAGTGCGGACAGGTATTCATTTCTCCACCTCCGTGGCATAGAGCGTGACATCCAGCCCGGCCTTGGTCAGCTCGCGGTAGAACCGCTGCAAAATGGCCGTGCTGCGCAGCGCCGATGCCGTACCCAGCACAAGGTCGTCGCCGTAGGAGCAGACGACCGTGAACAGCGTTTTGCAGCTGGAAAACGCTGCAAAGCTGTGGATGTAGGGTTTCAGTTCCTCGGGCATCGTCACCCGGCCCATGTTGGAGACGACCGCCGTGACATAGCGGTCCTCCAAGCGGGTGAACAACTTGACTGTGGCGTTTTTCACGACCAGCGGCACCGGGCGGATGCCGGGCATATGTTCGAGCTTTTCGAACTCGTCCATCTGGGCGCGAATGTTCTCGGGTTTTAAGACCTCTTTCAGCTTGGCATCAAACACCGGGGCGACGGTTTCCAGCGTGTCAGCATCGGTCAGCGTGTGGGTGACATAGACCGAGTTGAAGAAGTTGCGGGCCGTCTCGCTGGGGTAGTAGTTGCGCAGGTTGACCGGCAGACTGATACAGATAGGCTTTTTACGTTCCAGCGCGGGCATATCGTGATAGATCGCCAGCATGAATGACGCGCCGAGGTAGCTTGTCATCGAGACGCCTAGCGCGTGGCAGCGTTCCAGCACCTGTTTGGCGCTCAGATGCCCTTCAAAAAATTGCAGCTGGTCGTAGGGCAGGCGCAGTCCGCGCGGGCGGTAGGCCTTGACTTTTTTGGCCGCATTATCGCGCTTTGTGCCGCCGTAAAAGTTGCGGAAGCTGTCCTGCACCAAGTCGGCCGCCGAAGCGCTGTTGGGCGAAGGTACGTCGTCCAGCTGGCCGGGGTGGCGCAGGGCCAGATAGTTGCGCACGATGGATTTTAAGTAGAGCAGCCCGCCGTTGCCGTCGGTAATGGCGTGGAACATTTCCAGGTTGATGCGTGCGCCGAAATAGGTCACGCGGTAGATGAGTTTATTGCGGCGCTCCGGCGTGTACAGCGGCGCACAGGGGGCCTTATTCTCCGGCTGGGCCGTGGGGACAAGGTCGGTGGACTCAAAATAATGCCAGAACAAACCGCGGTGCAGTGTCACCTGGAACTGCGGCCATTCCTGCGCGGTGGCGCGCAGGGCGGTGTTCAGCGTGTCGGGATCGATGTCCTCCTGCAGTGTGCAGGAGACGCGGAACACCCGCGGGTCGCGCTGGGACGCCGTAGCCAGGAACACCTTGGCGACGTTATCAACTTTGTACCATGAATCGGACATGTTTTTCCTTTCTCTGCTAAAGGATTAAGGGGAGGCTCCCGGGAGGTGTTGTATTATGTTTCCTCAAATAATCTTCTGCACAAATCGCCCCGCGCTCTCCATCGCGACGGCGGCGCGGCGGATGGGCATTTGCTGGAAAACGTGCCAGCACTCGGGGTAAACTTCCAGCTGGGCGTAGACCCCGGCTTTCTGTAAATTTTCGACCAACTGTTCACTGTCGGACTTCAAAATTTCGTTTGTGCCCACCTGCACAAGCACGGGCGGCAGGCCGCGCAGGTCGGCAAACAGCGGGCTGTAACACGGGCGGGACCAATCGGCATCAGGGCCGGTGTAGGCTTCGCGCACGGCGGCGATGTACTCCATCGTCAGCATCGGGTCCAGCGTTTTGCAGGTGCGGTAGCTCTTGCCGCTGGCCGTCATGTCGGTCCAGGGGCTGAACAGCAAAAGCCCCCGCGGCTGGGCGCGGCCCTGCTCTTTCAGCTTTAACGCCAGCTCCAAAGCCAGGTTGCCCCCGGCGGAATCGCCCGCAATAATCACGTCCCGCGCACCGTAGCCCATGTACATCAGGTAATCCCACATGGTAACGGCGTCCTCAATAGCGGCGGGGAACGGATGCTCGGGCGCAAGGCGATACTCAAACGAGAGCACGTCAAACCCGGTGGCAAGTGCCAACTTGCTGGCCAGAATGCGGGCATAGCCCAGCTGGCCGCAGGTGTAGCCGCCGCCGTGGCAGTACAAAACCGCGTGGTGGCGGTCGTGGCCGTGCTCCAGGCTGACCCACTCGGCGGGGATACTGCCCACCGTCAGGCTGTCATTGCGGATGCCGATGCTTGGCGTGACCAGCCGCCCAAACAACTCCTGCGCGGCGCGCTGGTGCTCCAGATCCTCCGGCGTGGTCGAGGTATGGTCGCTGATGCTGTGTACGGCCTTGATGGCCCGCATCATAGGGCCGAGGTCGTCGGGGTTCTGCTCCTGCTGGGGCACCAGCGTCTTGATGACAGCCTCCAAACGCTGGCTGAGGTCGGTCTTTTTTCTGGGCATAGCGGCTCCTTACAGCTTGGCCAGCAGCCGCGTCCAAAGGGTGCGCAGCAGCGGCGGATGGGCGGCGGGCAGGCCGCACAGGCGGTGGATCGCGTCCGGCGGCGGGAACGCCCCGCGCTTCGTGTACTTTTTATAAATCAGTTTCAGCTGGCGGTCCTTGGCTGCCCCGGGCAGATGCAGGATGCATACCGGGTCAAGCTGATAATTCGTCGATACATAGTAAAAACGACCGCCCAGCCAGTAGCGGAAAATATAGGCGTTGGCGGCACGCACCGGCTGCCCTGCCCGCAGACTGCGGTAGGCCGCGCCGCACCAGACGGCCTCGTCACCCTCCTTGGGGGTGATGCCCCGGGCCTGCAATTCGTCAAAATATTGCTGGCATAGCGCCATAAAATCAGCCAACCGGACCTTGCTGCCCGCCACCAGCTCGCCGCCGAAATGCGTTAAGCTGTGGGGCGCACCGTCCGATTCTACCGTGTCATAGCAGCGGCTGATGGCAGCGGTCATCGTCTGGCTGGCGGCGTGGGGCACCTGATACAGCAGTACGGCCTCGTCACATTCCCGCCACAGGTCGTCCAGCGGGTGCTGGGTGAAGGTGTCCAGATCGACCATGCAGGCGCGGGCAAAATCCTTGTGGGCCAGCACCCACGCCATGGCGCAGAGCTTGTAGTAGGCCAGTGCCCAGTTTGTCTCAGCGGGGACGCGGTAGGCGGTAAAGGGGCAGTCCCAAATCTCCACACCGCCGTTTTTCAGCTGTGCGGCGAACGGTTCCGGCACCGGGGCGTTCGTCAGCAGGGCTACCGTGCAGGCAGGGTTCTGCGCCTTGGCACTGCACAGCGCTACCACGGTGCAGCGGTCATAGACCGTGCGGCCCAGGTTGGCGGCGTCCCCCTCCCGGTAGCCATCCAGCGTGGCAAACGCACCGAAGATCAGATTTTCCATGGGCGGCCCCTCCGTTACACAAAAATACATCTTTATTATAGTCATTCCCGCCCTGATTGTCTATGGATATCCCCTGCAAAATGCGCGGGAATGTGCAGGAAATAACTTTTTTGCGCGCAAACCTTGCCGAATTTTGTTATACCCTATATAATAGTTACAAATGTAAATTTTTTTTGAAGCAGGGTTATCTATGGCGTTTTCATCCGTACAATTTTTGTTTGTGTTCCTGCCGCTGGCGCTGGCGGTCTACTGGCTTTGCCCCAAACGGCTGCGCAATATCGTGTTGGGCGCGTTCAGTCTGCTCTTTTTTGCCTGGGCGGGGCTGAAAGGTGCGGCCGTTTTGGTATTGCTGGCCTGTATCAACTGGCTGGGCGGGCTGTGGCTGGGGTGGCTGGCCCACAAAAAACCACTGCTGGCGGTGCTGGTGCTGCTGGACCTGGCCGTGCTGGGCGGCTTTAAGTATGCAGGCTTTGCGGCCGAAAGCATCAATGCTGTTGTGCCTGGGCTGCTGCCGGTGCTCTCCCCTGCGCTGCCGCTGGGCATCAGCTTTTACGTGTTTACGGCCATCGGCTACTGCGTTGATGTTGCCGTGGGCCGCGCCGAGCCGGAAAAAAGCCCCTTTAAGTTCGCGGTGTTCCTGGCTTTCTTCGGCCATGGGCCGTCGGGGCCTATCGTGCGGTATAACCAGCAGGCCCCGCAGCTGGACCCCCGCAGCAAGGCCCGCAAAGTTGACCTTGACCGCTTCAGCTACGGCATCAAGCGGCTGATTCTGGGCCTTGCCAAGAAAGCCATCATCGCGGACCAGTTGGCACTCATCTACGCCAAGGTAGCGTCGGTCCCGGCGGCCACACTGCCCGCGCCGATTCTGATTTTGGGCTACACGGCCTACATGATGCAGCTCTATTTCGATTTTTCCGGGTACAGCGATATGGCCATCGGTATCGGTGAATTTTTCGGTATCACCCTGCCGGAAAACTTCGACTACCCCTATCTCGCCTGCTCCATCGGCGAATACTGGCGGCGGTGGCATATGTCGCTGTCCGGCTGGTTCCGCGACTATGTGTACATCCCGCTGGGCGGCAGCCGTTGCCGTCTGCGCCGCACCTGCCTGAACCTGCTCATTGTGTTTACCCTCACCGGCCTGTGGCACGGCGCGGCGTGGCAGTATGTGGTGTTCGGCCTGCTGCACGGCCTGATTTTATGTGCCGAGCGCCTTGGCCTGCGCCGGGCGCTGGAACGGCTGCCCCGGTTCTTCGGCCACCTGTACACCGTCATGGTGCTGTGGCTGACGCTGGTCATCTTCGGTGCGCCGGGCCTGAAAGAAGGCCTGGCTGCGCTGTGGGGCATCTTTACCTGGCAGAGCGGGGCCAAGGGCTACACGCTGGCCGCCTTTGCGGATGCCAAGCTGCTGCTGATTCTGGCGGTGTCCTTCCTGCTGTGCGGGCCGCTGCAGGCGCTGCGCCCCAAGCTGAAAGAAGCCCTTTACGCCCGCAAAGCGCCGTCCCTGGCCGGGGCGGCGGGGCTGTTGGTGCTGCTGTTCTTTGGCCTGATGCGGGTCACGGCGGGCACGTACAGCGCGTTCATCTATTTCCAATTTTAAAGGAGGATGCAGACCATGCGTAAAGCGGGCAAAATTGCCTTTGTGGGCGCGTTCTGCGCCGTCATCGGGCTGGCGTTCCCGGTGTTCAATGTGTTCTCCAAACAGCTGTCGATGGACAGCCACGAAAACCGCCTGATGACCGGCCTGCCCCAGGTGCTGAACAGCCCGCTGCGGGAGCTGCCGCGGAATCTCGATAACTTTCTGGTGGACAATTCTCCCTTCCGCTACCAGTTTGTGCTGGTCAACGCCGGGCTGGACTATGCGCTGTTCGGCACGAGCCAGAGCGACCAGGTGCTGCCCGGCAAGCAGGGCTGGCTGTTTTATAAGGACGGCCCCAACGCGGCCCAGCCGATGGCAAATTATCAGGGCCTGACTGAGCTGAATGACAGTGCCGAGGTGCTGGCCGAGGCCAGCGCGGGGCTGCAGATCTTAAATGACCGGCTGGCGGCCAACGGCTGTACGCTGGTGTTGGACCTGACGCCTAGCAAGGACCGCATCTATCGCGAGTATATGCCCGACGGCTACCCCATCGTGAACGAGCAGAACCGTACCGACCTGATGGCGGCTTACCTGCAAAGCCACACGACGGTGCCGGTGGTGTGGCGGTACGATGTGCTGCGCAGCCAGGCACGGCAGAACCCCGAACGGCTGCTCTACTACAAGACCGACACGCACTGGAACTCCATCGGTGCGCTGATTGGGCTGGACGGTATTTTTGAGGCGCTGGACATGCAGACTCTCTCCCCTGACGCCTACCCGGTGGAGGCCGACGGCACGACGACCGGCGACATGGCGAATGTGGCGGCGCTGTATGCCAGTCTGCCCGCCGAGGAGACTTACACCGTACCCGGCTACGCCCAGCTGTTTGAAAAAGACGGCCGCGCGGTGCGGGTCATCGGGGATTCCTTCAGTGAGTATTATATGCCCTATTTGCAGGCGCGGTTCACCAACAGCTGGCGCGAGCACATCGACACGTTTACGATGGATATGGTCGACCACCCGGGGTGCGATATCCTGATTTTGGAATTTAACGAGCGCAGCCTGGATAAGCTGCTGGCAATTCTGGAAGCATTTTAAATAGGAACGGCCTGCCTGCGGAAACTACGCAGACAGGCCGTTTTTTGCAATGTAATCAAAAATATACGCGATAGTTGATGGTGTAATGCGGCATAGGCTGGTATACTGGGGGCAGAAAAATCCACGAAGGAGGAAATAGAGATGGCATTTGCAGCATGGTGGGGGATTTTGAATCTTGTGCTGACGGTAGCGCTGCTGGCGGCGGTCGTGTACCTGTTTGTGCTGATCGTGCGGGCGCTGAAAAAGTACATCGGCAGTAAAGAAGTCCGGGCGGAAAAGCGGGCCGCCAAACGCACCCTGGGTGAGACGCTGAAAGCCCATCGAATCCAATGCCACATGACGCAGGAGTTTGTGGCCGAGAGTTTAGGCGTCAGCCGCCAGACGGTCTCCAAGTGGGAGAACGGAGTTTCCCATAGTTAAAGATACCACACCAAATATGATGAACCCACGCTTATACACTACCAGCTATAATAAACCGCAAGGACAGCAATTTGATGATACTGCTGTCCTTTCTTTTATAAAATTGCAGTACACATAAAAAAGCTGTAAAATGATAAATATATTTGTCCTTGTAACAATTCTCGGACATTTGCCTGTTATACTATCTGCAAAAAGCAAAGGAAGTGAGGATATGAAGCAGATTTTAATTGTCGAGGACGACAGTTTTTTGAATAAGATGTTAG
>NZ_DBMDDV010000043.1:0-2342 GCF_057431175.1 Gemmiger sp.
TCGATGGAAGAAAATTTTATGGTCTACATGCGAAAAAAGACTTCTATATCTCGAGCCTTGGTGGATATTAAGCCTTATACAAAGAATATGTTTATGTCAGCTCCTTGCATCAAACGAAAATGACATGCCAGTAACAAGATTTGTCAACTGACTACAAATTGTAGTCGGTTAGAAACAGCAGAAGTTACAGGTTACTATCTACTGCAAAAATAGTCGAGAGTTTCCCCCTTAGGTAGCAGTATTACGGATCATCTGCACCCATTGGTGATCCCCAGCCATACGCCCATTGGTCTTTTCAATAATCAGCAGCGGATCATAGAAAGGAACATCCATCTCCCGGAGGATGCCTTTCAGACCGGCTCGGCTGGCGGGCAGGCATCTTTCTTTCAAAAATTCTTCAAAATCTGCCCAGGACGGATTTTCTACAACGCCAAACGCCCGCAAAGGGATTCGGTCGGTGTAGTTCTTCATGCGGACAACTTCGTGCTTGAAATCAATGTCGATGACCGTACATAGCTGCTTACCGTTCATGAAGTTCATCCGCATGGTGAAATCCGGGTTCTTGCTGAAATGCTCGGCGTTATAGATATACTTATATATGGTCTGGCGCGACACGCCGAACTGTTTCGCAATCTCGGTGTTGCCGATGCCTTTTCTATGCAGTTCCAAAACCTCTACGATCTGGTCGGGGGTAAGCTGCGCCTTGCGACCCGCATTGCGCGGATTTGGATTATTGATTTTCAGCATCTTTGCAAGTTCTCGCAGTTCATCCAAATCGTTTGTGCCAAAAATTTCTTTTATTTGCTTTTGGTAATCGCTCGGCATTAGTATCTCTCCCAAGTTGTTCTCTACTATTATTATATCGTAGTTTGAGAAAACGTCAATAAATTAAAATATTGACATTTTTAAGAATATCAGTCTTGTACGAATTACATTCTATTTCAATTATTTCTGTCCCTTATTCTTTGCGTCCAACTTTGGGCCTTTCTCTTTTGAATGTGGATACCCCTGTTTGACAGCTTTGACCATAATATGCTGATTTATAAAATATAAGCCTGTTGTATTTGGCTAGCTAATTTACCAGACAGTGTCTGGCAAATTGAGTTCTGCGTAAAAGCTGAATATGCCTTGGGAGATTTGTCTAACTAGATTTTGGGGCTTGCATATCTCAGATATCCAATTTTCCAGTCAGTGACTGGAAAATTGAAATGGGAACCATATCAGACCGATGGATGCAGTCTTAAAGTGTTAGCGTTCACATGAGGTCGAATAGTCATCTTATCGGGCTTTGCGTGAACCACCGATTTCCTTGATGGCGGCATAGTGCTTTCCACATTTTCGGCTGATCTCGTTGAAAAAGTCGGACGTCACAAATTCCAGCAGCCATACTTTGGGAATCATATACTTGGGTGTCTGTAAGATGGTTTTCAGCAAGCCCTTGCTGCACCATTTCAGAATTGTGTGGCGTTGATAGCCTGTCACCTCGCAGACTTGCGCAACGGTCAGTACATCCGGGTAATTTGCCAGTTGCTGCTCGTACCATTCCTTGGCCAGCAACCGTTCCTCGCCCTTATAGTTCAGCTTGCGCTCCAACGATGCGGCTGGTTTCTTGTGCTTGGGGTAGTTGTAATACCACCCGCTGGGCGGAGTGTAGCGCATCGGGTCGGACTCTCGGCGGTAGAGATACTCGGCAACATCTTTCTTGGCGATTTTATAGCAGCGTGTTTTCTTTCCGTTGTTTTTGCAGGGAACAAGCCCGCTTTGCAGGAGATAAAGCGAAGTGCGCGTTCCGATATGGCAAACGATGCGGAAATCGTTGCGGCTCATCGGGTCCGGATAGGGCGTTAGAATTTCTTCAATCTTTTCTGCCAGCGGGTCTTTGCTTACAGGTTTTTTCTTCATTTCGGGTTCTCCTTGTTTGTAAAGTGGAACCCGAAAAATCACTACTTCAATTTTTTGCTTCTTGCATTTTTTCTCATTCGTGTCCGCAAACCTGCACCATTATCCGGCTTTTTTGGGCAGGGCTTATCTTGCATCTTATCTTGCATTTTTCCCAAAAAGTCGCCATTTTTGCCCCAAAACGGGTGATTTTGCTTCTTTTCGTACCTACATTGTTTTTTGCTGCTTTATCAGTGCATTCTCCACAAGCATCGTCCAAAATCAGCGGACAAACCAGCCTGCATCAGCCTTGGTTATCACCATATTGCCTTTTCAAAGATTAACTCGAAATCAATTTGACAGCAATGTCACGTGGGTTCGAATCCCACCGTCTGCGCCAAAGACAGCACCCTGCGGGGTGCTGCTTTTTATTTTTGCGGCAAACTATGCAAGGGCTGCAAGGT
>NZ_DBMDDV010000043.1:2442-9266 GCF_057431175.1 Gemmiger sp.
GGGATTCGAACAGCCCGTGCCCGGCGCTTTGCGTCCCGCCGGGCAAAAATGCCCCGGTGGGGCATTTTTAGGGCGCGGGAGAGTCCGCGCGTCTGCGCCAAAAGCAGCACCTTGCGGGGCGCTGCTTTTTATTTTTGCGGCAAACTATGCAAGGGCTGCAAGGTGGGATTCGAACAGCCCGTGCCCGGCGCTTTGCGTCCCGCCGGGCAAAAATGCCCCGGTGGGGCATTTTTAGGGCGCGGGAGAGTCCGCGCGTCTGCGCCAAGAGCAGCACCCTGCGGGGTGTTGCTTTTTATTTTTGCAACAAACTATGCAAGGGCTGCAAGGTGGGATTCGAACAGCCCATGTCCGGCGCTTTGCGTCCCGCCGGGCTGCAACAGTCCTGCGGACTGTTGCAAGGGCGCGGGAGAATCCCACCGTCTGCGCCAAGTATCACTACTCAATTCTACATTGGGTAGTGATTTTTTATTGCTAGTTTGCAAAATTCCGTTAGAAGTATATATTGTTTCAGGTGTATTCTGGTACAAATGATACCAACTATCTAATTGGGGTGATATAGGAATCAATTTAGTCCGGTTGATAATTTCAAAAACATGTACTGTTGAAGCCTTGTTTATGAGGTTCATTTCTCCTATTCGTCCCGGAAGAACGGACTCTCGTAAGCTCACGCAGAAACCTGCGGTCAGCTTCACTTACAGAGTGGCATAAATTCCTCTTTTGAATAGTCTTTTAAGCGGATTTCTCCATCCGCTTTTTTGCCGTACCATTTTTTCTGAAACCACAAACAACCCAGCCCGCAGAATCTTTGCTGTGTAATTCTGCGGGCTGGGTTCTATTTCTTTGGGAGGCTAACTAAGTGACATTGCTGTGCAGGGGTGTGCTGTTTATTCTGCCGGGGCTGGCTGTTCCTCCGCCGCCTGGTCGGTGGAGGGCTGCTCAGCTGCCGGGGCTTAGGTCGCGACCGACTCTGTGGTGGGCGCAGCCGTCGGTTCCGGGGTGGGCGTGGGGACCTCGGTAGGTACGGCCGTCGGCTCCGGCGTGGCGGTGACTTCCGGTGTGGGAGTCGGCGTTTCCTCAATTACCGGCTCCGGCGTGGGGGCGGCTTCCGGTGTGGGAGTCGGCGTTTCCTCAATTACCGGCTCCGGTGTGGGGGTGGCCTCGACGTAATTGACGTTTTCCTCGGAAGAACTGCTGTCCTCGATATACTCAGATTCAGAGGAGACCGGTTCCTCGGTGCTGGCGGTGGAACTGACGACCGGCACCGTGTAGGTGACGGCGTCCTTGTCGCCTGTGTGCTTGGGGATGGTGGTCAGCGCCGGGCGGTCATCCTCCGTGATATAGCTGTGGGTGCGGATATAGTTGAACAGTGCATCCATCGCGCTGCGGGTCAGGTGGATGCCGTCGCTCGTCTCCACATAGCCGCTCTTGGCGTAGCCGGTGGCGGCGTCCTTCAGAACCTCGGCGCTGTTCAGGAACTTCCAGCCCTTCTCCTGGCACATTTCCACCAGGGCCTTGTTGTACTCGTCCACCTGGGTCTGGGTCAGGCTCTGGTTGGAGTGCTGCTGCCCGATGGGCGGGATGGAGTTGACGAGGATATCCACGCTGGGGTAGGCCGCAACAACGGTCTCGATGCCCGCCTGATAATTCTTGACGAAATCCGCTGCTTTGTAGCTGGGATTCAGGTCGTTGGTGCCAAAAGTCAAAATGACCCGGCGGGGCTGCAATTTTGCCACCGCCTGGGACATTGTCACATAGCTTGATGAGGTGCTCAGCTGCACGCAGGCAAAAGTGGCCAGGTTGCGGGCGCTCATGCCCACAGAACCGATGGCGTTATCGTAGGAGCAATAGTCGAACATACGGTACATACGCGCCGTGTTGCTGTCGCCCAAAAACAGTGTCTCGTCTATGTAGCTTTCGCCTGCGTCGGCGCTTTCCTCCAAAATCGTGGAGGTGTACGCCTGGGTGTCGATGGTGTTTTCCTCTTTATTATAGCCGCTCTCGGTCACCATGGATGCACTGTCCACCGTGGAGGTGCTTTCCCCATCCGCTTTGCCGAGGTCCAGCCCGCCGATGAGCGCCAGCGCCACACCGATACTGACCAGCAGCATCACGCTGCACAGGGCCAGCACCAGATACATTTTGCTGCGCATATCCAGCGGCCGCTTTTTGGATTTTGACTTGGTTTTGCCTGCCATGAAAGATTCCTTTCGCGTTGGGACGTGTAACATTTACAGAATATATAACCCAATTTTACTACAAATCCACTGTAAAAGGAAGTCTTTTCGCAATTTTTACATAATTTTCCAGCAAAAACAAAAACCCCGCCGAAGCGGGGGTAAACAGAAATGGAGGATGGCGTTGTTTATTAAGGCCTTTCCCCAAGGGGAAAGGCTTAAAATTTACTCCTTCGGCAGCAGATGCGCCTTTTCCAGCGCGGGGCGCAGGGCGATGTACAGGATGACTGCGCAGACGGTGGAGAGCAGCGAGTTGACCAGCGTGACGCCGCTGGTGATCTTGGTCACGACGGAGACAAACTCTGCAGGCTGGCCAAAGATGTACAGGTTGCGGAAATAGCCGACGAACGGATCGGTAAACACGTTGACCAGCAGGCCGCTGAACGCAGATGCCGTGACGGCGGCCACATACTTGACCTTGTTGTCAGTGGGGAAGGTTTTGAGGTGGATGACCTTGTGGGCCACCGCACCGCAGACCAGGCCGATAATAAATTTCAGGATAAAGCTGGTGATGGCGTAGCCAGGGTCACCGGCCACGATATCCGCCAGCGCCAGGCCGATGGCACCGGCCAGACCGCCGGAAACGCCGTCCAGCAGCATGGCGGTCAGCGCCGTGAAGGTGTTGCCCAGGTGGAAGCTGGACCCAGTGCCGAACACATTCGGGATGCGGAAAAACTCATAGGCGACAAAGCTCAGGGCAGCCATGATGCCGATGATGCTGATTTTCTGGACGGTGAACTTGGTTTTGGTCAGCGCTGCGATCAGCAGTGTCAGGGCTACTACGACAAAAAACAGCAGCCAAATCGTTGCGGTAGACATGATTCTTAACTCCCTCTAATTTTCTTATTGACATTTTCCTTCCGGGAAGGTATGTTTTTATTATACAAATTTCTGGTTCCAAATAAATGCCCAGTTTTTGAATTTTTTATAGGGCCAGATGAGGGAGCAAACGATGATCGAACTGGACCCCAGCCAAAAAGCACCGCTGTATGAGCAGCTTTACGCCGCCCTGGCGGATGAAATACGTACCGGGCAGCGTGCCGCCGGTACGCCGCTGCCGGGCCGCCGCACCATGGCCGCGCAGCAGGGCGTCAGCGTCAACACGGTGGACACAGCCTACCAGATGCTGGCCGCTGAGGGGCTGGCCGAGGCGCGCCCCCGCAGCGGCTTTTACGTGCAGAGCACCTACGGTATGCTGCACAGCCGCGCCCGCCGCACCCCCGCCGCCCCGGTGCCGCCGCCCGCTGCACCGGCGGGTCCTGTGCCGCTGTATGACCTGTCCACCGGCAGTGTGGACACGGCGCTGTTCCCGGCGCACAGCTGGGGGCGCATCCAGAAAGAACTGCTCTACCAGCGGCCCGAGCTTTTACAGCGCGGCGAGATGCAGGGCGACGCGCCGCTGCGGGCGCAGATCGCCGAATATTTGTCGGTGTACCGCGGCGTAGACTGCACGCCGGAACAAATCGTCGTCGGCGCAGGTATTGAGTACCTGCTGGGCTGCCTGGCGCACCTGTTCCATGATGGGATGGCGGCCATCGAAAACCCCGGATACTCCCGCACGCGGACGGTCTTGCAGAACAGCGGCATCCCCTGCACACTGGTGGACATCGACCGTGAGGGCTTACCCGCCGCCGCGCTGGAAAAGAGCGGCGCGAACCTCTGCTACCTGACGCCGAGCCATCATTTCCCGACCGGCGTCACGATGCCCGCGCCCCGCCGCGCCCAGCTGCTGGCCTGGGCGGCGGCACAGCCCGGGCGGTACATTTTGGAGGACGACTACGACTCGGAGTTTCGCTTTGACACGCGGCCTTTGCCCAGCTTACAGGGCATGGCAGGCCCGGACGGCCCGGTCGTCTACCTGACGACCTTTTCCAAAAGCCTTGCACCGGGCATCCGCATTGCCTGTATGGTGCTGCCCCAAAGCCTGCTGGCCCGCTATCGCCGCGATTTTGCGACCTATGCGAACACGGTCAGCCGGTTTGAGCAGCAGACCCTTTGCGAGTTCATGGCGGGCGGGTATTTTACCCGGCACCTGGCCCGGATGCGCCTTGCTTACAAGCGCCGTATGGAGGCATTCGCGGCGGCGCTGCGCGCGGCCCTGCCCGGCGTCGAGCTGGACGGCGTACACAGCGGCCTGCACTTTCTGCTGACGCTGCCCGGCGCTGGCGGCGAGCGGGCCATGGTGGCCGCCGCTGCGCAGCAGGGCGTGCGGCTGCGGGGATTGAGTGAGTATTACCTGGCCCGCCCCGAGCTGTGCCGGGAGGATACGGTTGTGGCGGGGTATTCCGCGCTGCGGGAGGAAGATGTGGAAAGGGTTGCCCAGGCGCTGGCAAGGGCGTGGCTTTGCGCACCAAGCGATGGGTAAAGCCCCCAACCACCCACAAAAAAATCCCGCCGGGGCGTATACCTCGGCGGGACGGTTTATTTATTGCTCAAAATCACTCATACAGCGGGAACTTCGCAGTCAAATCGGCAACGCGCTTGGCAATATCGTCCTTCTTGCCTGCAAAGTCAAAGATGCAGTCTGCGATGCAGTCCGCAATCACCTTCATCTCGTCAACGCCCATGCCGCGGGTCGTCACGGCGGGGGTGCCGATGCGCACGCCGCTGGTCACAAAGGGGCTGCGCTTCTCGCCGGGCACGGTGTTCTTGTTGGCGGTGATGTGTACCTCGTCCAGGTTGTGCTCCAGCTCCTTGCCGGTGCAGTCCTCGTCGGTCAGGTCGATCAGCAGCAGGTGGTTGTCCGTGCCGCCGGAGACCAGCTTCACGCCGCGGGCAGTCAGCTCGGCCTCCAGTGCCTTCGCGTTTTCAACGATCTTGCGGGCGTACTCCTTGAACTCGGGCTTCAGCGCCTCGCCAAAGCAGACGGCTTTCGCAGCGATGACGTGTTCCAGCGGGCCGCCCTGGGTGCCGGGGAAGATGGCCGAGTTGATGCGCTTGATGAGATACTCGTTGTTGGTCAGGATCAGGCCGCCGCGGGGGCCGCGCAGCGTCTTGTGGGTCGTGGTGGTCACAACGTCGGCGTAGGGGACCGGGTTCTGGTGCTGGCCGCCTGCTACCAGACCGGCAATGTGGGCCATATCCACCATCAGCATCGCGCCGTAGCCGTGGGCAATCTCGGCCAGCTTCTCAAAGTCGATGGCGCGGGGGTAGGCGGACGCACCGGCTACGATCAGCTTGGGGCGGACCTTCGCCACCTGCTTGGCCAACGCGGCGTAGTCGATGCGCCCATCCTCGGCCGAGACGCCGTAGGAGACGAAGTTGTAGTTCTTGCCGCTCATGTTCACGGGGGAGCCGTGGGTCAGGTGGCCGCCCTGGGACAGATCCATGCCCATGACAGCGTCACCGACGTTCAGCAGCGCAAAGTAAACCGCCAGGTTCGCCTGTGCGCCGGAGTGGGGCTGCACGTTGGCGTACTTGGCACCGAACAGCTTGCAGGCGCGGTCAATAGCGATCTGTTCCACCTGGTCCACGTACTGGCAGCCGCCGTAGTAGCGGTGGCCGGGGTAGCCTTCGGCGTATTTGTTGGTCAGCACGCTGCCCATGGCCGCCATCACAGCAGGGGAGACGATGTTCTCGCTGGCGATCAGCTCAATGTTCTGGCGCTGGCGGCCCAGCTCGCGGTTCATGGCCGCGCCCAGCTCGGGGTCATAGCTTTCCACATAGCCGATGGTGTCAATGATGTCCTTGTACATACTGCTTTCCCTCCTATTATATCTGCCAACGGCGGAAAACGGGCACGGGCGGATATGGAATCCGCCCCTACCGTAGGGGCGCATTCTATATGCGCCCGTCGTTTCCACCGCCGAACATTTCCCTTACAGCGTCCCCTTTGTCGATAACACGCCGTCGATCCGCGCATCCTTGCGGGTGGCAGCGTCCAGGGCTTTGGCAAAGGCTTTGAACATGGCCTCTAACTTGTGGTGGTCGTTCTCGCCGTACAGCACTTTCAAATGCAGATTCATCATGGCGCTGTACGATACCGCGTAGAAAAACTCCCGCGCCATCTGGGTGTCCATGCCGCCGCAGCTCTGCCCGGCAAAGGCAGCGTCGTACACAAAGTAGGGCCGCCCGCCCAGATCCACGGCGCAGAGCGCCAGCGTCTCATCCATGGGCAAAAGGCAGCTGCCGTACCGCACAAGACCTGCCTTGTCGCCGAGGGCCTCCTTGATGGCGGTGCCCAGCGCAATGCCGATATCCTCGATCGTGTGGTGGCAGTCGACGTCCACGTCGCCGTGGCAGGTCACGCTCAAATCAAACAGGCCGTGGCGGGCAAAGCCGTCCAGCATATGGTCAAAAAAGCCGATGCCGGTGTGCAGGTCTGCCTTGCCGGTGCCGTCCAGGTCGATGGTCAGCGTGATCTGCGTCTCCCGCGTGTTGCGGGTCACAGTCGCGGTGCGTGCCATGAAAAATTCCCCCTCTTTAGTGCGTTAAACTAAGGCAACACCGCACAATTCCCGCCTGACGGCTTAAGCACCGCTCCGGCGGCTGCGGTACGGCATCTGCGTTGCCAAAATGCTCGATAATACACAAAGTATTATCTGCGCTTTTGGCTTAGCAGCTGCCGCACCTCGCTCGCCGTATCGGCAC